>CAZFXB010000006.1:0-24330 GCA_964522835.1 uncultured Oscillospiraceae bacterium | reverse complement strand
ATAGAGCCGCTGGGTGCCGTAGGCAAAGGTGCCTACAATTTTACCCTGCATATAGTTCTTTTTCTTGCCGTTGATAACCCCGGCCTCCATAAGATCAGCCATGGAGTTGGTAATCATCTCAGAGTGGATGCCCAAATCGTGCTTATCCATCAGTGCCATGGCCGCTGCATCCGGAATACCGCCGATGCCCAGCTGGATGCAGTCTCCGTCGTTGACCAGAGACGCAACATAGCCCCCTATGGTAGCCTCCAGCTCGCTGGGCTTGGTCTGGGGCAGAATGGGCAGGGGCGTAGCCGCCTCCACGATCATATCCACATCCCGGATATGTACCTCCGTGTCACCATAGATCCGTGGCAGATTGGGGTTCACCTGCAAAATAACCCGGTCAGCAGCCTCCAGAAAGGCCCGCTCATGGATGAGGCACAGGGGAATCATAAAATAGCCGTGCTTATCCATGGGGGTAGCGGCAGCAATGAACACAGTACAGCCGTTGCTCTCGATCCAGCGTCCCGCTCCGTTATGAAGGTCACCGGGATAGTAGCTGAAGATTCCCTTTTCCCTTCCCTTCCGGGTGGGCCCCATCAGAAAGGTGATATCCGTGTCCAAATATTCCTTTGTGCCCTCGTCGGTCATAAAAGGGTGGGGCTGGAAGCACATAGGGGCAAACATACGAAGGTGCTTGCCGGTGCCCTTCAGGGTGTGCATGGCATCCAGGAAAATAGTGGGTTCATTGGCGCACTGGGAGGTTCCGATCACGTCCCCATCCTTGAGGGATGCCATAGCCTCCTCCAGGGTCACCAGTTTTTCTTTATATTCGATCTGCTGTCGAGTCATAGGGCCTAAACTCCTTTATTCTGCGTTTGTCCCTCATATTATATCTGTTTTTCCATGGAATTGCAACGCTCTTTATCGTTTACAAAACAGTAACAAACTCATAAAACCCTGGCCATATTTCCCCGATATTCTATAGACATAAAAGATAAACAACAACACCGCAAGGTTTTACATATTGTTTTCCTCTTTTCTCTTTTACATTTTCCACAGGAGGCTCCGGAACATTCGGAGCCTCCTGTGGCATTTTCTTGACATTTAACAAGGTTTCGGTATAATCATTTTATAGACTATACCATGGAGGTTTTTGCCATGATAAATGCACTGCCCTTTGGCACCCTGTCGGATGGAACACCTGTGACCCTGTATCGCCTGACAGGCCAGGGCAACAGCCATGTGGATGTTCTCGATTACGGTGCCACCATTCAGTCCATCTGTGTGCCCGATAAAAACGGCGTGCTCATCGATGTGGTGCTGGGCTACGATGACCCGGTGCAATACGAAAGCCGGGATCTTTACTTCGGCGCCACCGTAGGCCGCCACGCCAACCGGATTGGCGGGGGCCGATTCACCCTGAACGGTGTGACCTACGACCTGGAGATCAATAATGGCCCCAACCACCTCCATGGAGGCTCCCGAGGCTATCACCAGCGGATGTTTACGCCAAAGATAGAGGGTGACACCCTGCATCTTTCCCTGCTCTCCCCCCACATGGATCAGGGCTACCCCGGCAATCTTCAGCTTACCGTCTCCTTCCGGTTCGACGAATTGGGCTGCCTCAGCATCACCTACGAAGCTAAAACAGACCGGGATACGGTCATCAACCTGACCAACCACAGCTACTTTGAACTGAGCGGCGGGCAAAATCCCATGGGCCAGCTGCTCCAGCTGGATGCAGATTTCTTCACCGAAAACGACGAAAACACCCTGCCCACCGGAACCATTCTGCCCGTGGAGGGAACCCCCTTTGACTTCCGTCGGGCTAAGGCTGTTGGGCAGGATATTGACAGCGATCATATTCAGCTCAAGAATTGCAATGGCTACGACCATAATTTCGTCCTGAACGGTACCGGATTCCGGCCCTTTGGCCAGCTTTCCAGCCCGGAAACCGGCATCACCATGACCGTCATGACGGATATGCCCGGTGTGCAGCTCTATTCCGCCAACTTTGTGGAGGAGCCCCACGGAAAAGGCGAAAAAACCTATTGGCACCGCAGTGCCCTGTGTCTCGAAACCCAGTTCTTCCCCAACGCCATGGCGGTAGAGGGCTTCACGAAGCCCATTCTCCGGGCTGGGGATGTTTGGAGGCATCGGACAAGTTATTGGTTTTCCTAAAACCCCATATATAGCACGTGCTCTGCTGCAAATCATGCAGCAGAGCACACTTTATGACGCAAAACAAGGGCAGATTGTTTCCACAGACAAGCCCAGTCCAGCATTTCGCAACTTTTTTCAAAAAACCGTTGCAATTCTCTGTCAGCGTGGTATAATGAACCCAGTCTTTATTACACTAAACCGAGGTATCTTATGAACATTCTGTCCCTCAATCGATTTTACGGCTTTTTTACCTGTGCCTTTTTTGGCATGGGCGTTTGTCGTATTTGATTGAGTCATAGATTCCAGGAAAGATTGCCTCTTTGCTCCTGCTGAACGTATGATTCAGTCAGGGGCTTTTTGTTTTGTAAAAATCTACGGATGAGGAGTAAAATATTATGGTTATTATTATGAAGCCCGGCACCACCAAGGAGCATATTGACGCTCTGGCCCATGAGCTGGAGGTAAAAGGACTGAAGGTAGGCATCACCAACGGGGTAGGCTGCTCGATTCTGGGTCTGGTAGGCGACACCACCACCCTGGACGCAGACGATCTCATGCTCCACGACGGAGTGGAGCGGGTCATGCGGGTTCAGGAGCCCTATAAAAAGGCCAACCGGAAATTCCACCCCGATGACACCGTGGTAGAGATCGGAGATGCCAAAATCGGCGGCGGCAACTTCACTGTCATTGCAGGCCCCTGCTCCGTAGAAACTGAGGAGCAGATGAAAACCGTAGCTCTGGACGTAAAGGCCTCCGGGGCAAAGCTGCTCCGGGGCGGAGCCTTCAAGCCCAGAACCTCCCCCTACTCCTTCCAGGGCATGGGCATTCAGGGTCTGGAGCTGCTGCTGAAAGCAAAAAAAGCCTCCGGCCTGCCCATTGTAACGGAAATTATGAGCCCCCGGTACTGCGAGATCTTCGAAAACACTGTGGATGTGGTACAGATCGGTGCCAGAAATATGCAGAATTTCGACCTGCTGAAGGAAGTGGGCAAAATGTCAAAGCCTGTGCTGCTCAAGCGTGGTCTTGCCAATACCTATGAAGAGTGGATCATGTCTGCGGAATATATTATGTCCGAGGGCAACGAAAACGTAATCCTCTGCGAGCGGGGTATCCGCACATTCGAAACCTATACCCGGAACACCCTGGATGTTTCCGCCATTCCCGCCCTGCGCCGCATGACCCACCTGCCCATTATCGTGGATCCCAGCCACTCCGGCGGTGCCGCCTGGCTGGTGGAGCCTCTGACGCTGGCCGCCATCGCCGCCGGTGCAGACGGCATCATTGTGGAGGTACACAACGACCCCGCCAAGGCCCTGTGCGACGGCAAGCAGAGCCTGACCCCGGGCCAGTTTGATGACCTGATGAAAAAATCTGTGGCTCTGGCCCAGTTCATGGGGAAAACCGTATGAGCCGCTTAACCGTAAATATTCCCGGTCGGGAATACGACATTGTTTGCGAAAGGGGCATTTTAGATCAGGCCGGTTCCCTGCTTCAGCCCATTTTAAAGGGAAAACTCATCGCTCTGGTGACGGACAGCAATGTGGAGCCCCTGTATGCCCAGCGAGTAGCCAAAAGCCTGATGCACGCAGGCTTCCAGGTGGCCATTCTGGAGATCCCCGCCGGGGAAAAAAGCAAGTGTGCCTCTGTGCTCTCGGAGCTGTGGGAACAGATGATGGAGGTGGGCCTGACCCGCTCCGACGCTGTTGTGGCTCTGGGCGGAGGCGTGGTAGGGGATCTTGCCGGATTTGCCGCCGCCACCATTCTCCGTGGGGTAGACTTTGTACAGATCCCCACCACCCTTCTGGCCCAGGTGGATTCCTCCGTGGGTGGAAAGGTGGCCATTGACCTGGCCGCTGGCAAAAACCTGGCCGGGGCCTTCTATCAGCCAAAAATGGTGATTATGGATCCCCTGTGCCTTGAAACGCTGCCGGATCGGGTATTCTCCGACGGCATGGCCGAGGTCATCAAATATGGCTGTATCTGGGACAAAGCCCTGTTTGATAAGCTCTCCTGCCTTGGCAGTCGGGAGCATATCATGGCCCACATGGAAGAAATTCTTCTGGCCTGCTGCGATATTAAGCGTCAGGTGGTGGAGCAGGACGAAAAGGACACGGGCCTCCGGATGATTCTGAACTTTGGCCACACCCTGGGCCATGTATACGAAAAGGCCTATCACTACGAGACCTACACCCACGGCGAGGCCGTGGCTGCCGGTATGGTGGCCGCCGCCCGGCTGGGGATTCGGTTGGGGGTCACTCCCTCCGGCACTGATGTGGAAATTGCCGCCCTGCTGGAGAAATTCTCTCTGCCCACCGCCATTTCTGCCACCGAGCAGGACTACGGGGATACCCTGGTCAAGGACAAAAAGAGCCTGGGCAAGGACATCAATCTGGTGGTGCTGCCCCAGTTGGGAGAAGCCGGCGTGCTGAAAATGCCCCAGACCCGGGTGCTGACCCTGATAAAGGAACTGATGCTATGAACGTAACCATATTTCCGAAGCTTCTCTCCGGAACCATTCGGCCCCCTGCCTCCAAAAGCCAGGCCCACCGGCTTATCATTGCCGCCGCTCTGGCCCAGAGCGAAAGCAGAATCTCCTACGTAAACAACAGCCAGGACATTTCTGCCACCCTCCAGTGCATGGAGGCTCTGGGAGCAACATTTCAATGGCTGGACAATACCACCCTGTCCATTTCCGGCATCTCGGCGGGCAACGGCGCCCTGATGGACTGCGGTGAATCCGGCTCCACCCTTCGTTTTTTGATTCCTGTTGCGCTGGCAGTTCAGGGCGGAGGCACCTTCCGTGGCCATGGTCGGCTTATGGATCGGCCCCAGGAGCCCTATTTTGAAATTTTCCGGGAGAAAGGCATTGCCTGGGAGAAGCAAGGCGATACCCTGACTATCTCCGGCACCCTGACCTCCGGCACCTATCGGCTCCGGGGGGATGTATCCAGCCAGTTTATCACCGGACTGCTCTACGCCCTTCCCCTGCTGGAGGGGGACAGCGAAATCCTCCTGACCACAAAGCTAGAATCCTCCGGCTACATTGACATGACCCTGGAGGCCCTTCGTCAGTTCGGCGTTTCCGTCACCAGGACGGAAACCGGATGGCATGTACCGGGCAATCAGACCTATCTGGCCTGTGACAGTGCTGTAGAGGCTGATTTCTCCCAATCCGGCTTCTTCTACGCCATGGCAGGTATGGGAAATGACCTGAATATCACCGGATTGAACCCGGAAAGTGCCCAGGGAGATCGCATCGTAATTCCCTATATGCAGCAGCTGAACAGCTCCGGGGATGTAACCCTGGATGTGCGGGAGTGCCCCGATCTGGTACCCCCACTGGCCGCCCGCAGTGCCCTTCGTCCCGGCCAGACCACCCACATTGTAAACGCTGGGCGGCTCCGCATCAAGGAAAGCGACCGGCTGGCCTCCGTCACCGCCGTTTTGAACACAATGGGTGCGGACATTGAAGAGCACCCGGATTCCCTCACCATCCACGGAAAAGAATCTTTGGCAGGAGGCGTCACTGTGGACAGCTGGAACGACCACCGAATCGCCATGATGGCGGCAGCGGCAGCCACAAAATGCAAAGCCCCCATCACCATCACCAACGCCCAGTGCGTCCGGAAGTCCTATCCGAGCTTTTGGGAGGACTATATCGCCCTGGGCGGCCGGATTCAGAAGGAGGAGCCATGAAACATACCATTTTCGGAGAAAGCCACGGCCCCGCCATTGGGGTGGTGCTGGAGGATGTGCCCGCCGGAATCCCGGTGGACACAGAATTCATCGCAGAGGAACTCCGTCGCCGGGCCACAGGAAAAAACGCCCTGTCCACCGCCCGGAAGGAGAAGGATCAGGTGGAGTTTCTCTCCGGTATTTTTGAGGGAAAAACCACCGGAACACCCCTGTGCATGATGATTCGGAACGGAGACCAGCACTCGGGCGACTATGAATCCATTCGCTACACCCCCCGCCCCGGCCACGGAGATATGACCGGATTCGTCCGGTACCAGGGCTGTAACGATTATCGGGGTGGCGGGCACTTTTCCGGTCGGCTCACGGCTCCCCTGGTGGCCGCCGGTGCCGTTGCCAAGCTGATTTTGCAGGAAAAAGGGGTACATATCGCCGCACACATTGAATCCATCGGTGGCATTTATGACACCTCTGTAGATTATGTAAGCCCAAATATGGACGAACTTACCCAGTGCGGACAAAAGCCGTTTCCCACCCTGTCGGAATCTCAAGGGCAGAAGATGCAGGAATTGATTCTCTCCTGCCGGGAACAGCAGGACTCTGTGGGTGGCACCATTGAGTGCCTTGTCACCGGCCTTCCCATGGGGCTTGGGGCACCGGATTTCGACCGAAATGCAGAAACCCTGTTTGCCCGGCAGGCCTTCGCTGTCCCCGCCATCAAGGGCATTGAATTCGGCTCCGGCTTTCGTCTGTCTGCCATGCGGGGCAGTCAGGCCAACGACCCTTGGCTTAGCAAAACCCAGACCGAAACCAACCACAACGGGGGCATTTTAGGGGGCATCACCACAGGAATGCCCATTGTATTCCGGGTGGCGGTAAAGCCCACCCCCTCTATCGGAAAGCCCCAGCACACCATTGACCTTCGTACCGGGGAACCCCGGGAAATATCCATCACAGGCCGCCACGACCCCTGCATTGTCCACAGGGCCGTTCCCGTTATAGAGGCTGCCGCCGCTCTGGCCGCAGTGGAACTGATGGGCCTTTAAGAAAGGGAGAATCATTTATGAGCCAGCTTGATGATCTGCGACAGGAAATTGATCGAATTGACAAAGAAATGGTGGCCCTCTTCGAAAAACGGATGGCTGTCACCCAGCAGGTGGGAGAATACAAGCAAAAAATCGGTATGCCGGTACTGGATTCAGGCCGGGAGAAGCAGGTGCTGGAAGGAAAAACCGCTCTGGTATCTGACCCAAAAATGAAAACCGGGGTAACCCTGCTCTACGAGACCATTATGGGTATTTCCCGGCGTCAGCAGCGTGAGATCGTCCGGGAAGGGGCATTGGAGCCCAACTTCGCCCGGTTCCAGCAGGCCTTTTCTGACCGGCGGGAGCCTCTGAAAAACCCCAGAATTCTGTTTCAGGGAGAGCCCGGAGCCTACTCGGAGCAGGCCGCCCGGAATTTCTTCGGAGAGGATGCGGACATTCAGGGTGTTTTGCAGTTTGAGAACGTGTTTATCGCCCTGAAGGAGGGCCGGGCGGACTACGGTGTGGTACCCATTGAGAACAACTCCACCGGAGCCATCCGGCAGGTCTATGACCTTCTGTCCAAATACGAGTGCTATCTGGTGGGTGAAACCACCGTCCGGGTGGAGCACTGCCTGATGGCCCCCAAGGGCGCCACCCTGGACACCATAGAGCACGTCTACAGCCATGAACAGGGTCTGTTCCAATCGGAGCCCTTTTTAAAGGAGCATCCCACCTGGCAGCAGACCCCCATGACCGACACCGCAGGCAGTGCCAAATATGTGGCCTCCACCGGGGATATCACCAAGGCCGCCATCTGCTCCCAGCGAGCCGCAGAGCTCTACGGCCTCACCATTTTAAAGCGTGGGGTCAACTACAGCTCCATCAACACCACCCGGTTCGTCGTGGTGTCTCCCAGAATGGAGCTTCGGGATGGGGCCGACAAAATCAGCACCATCATCACCACCGCCCACGAATCCGGCTGTCTCCACGAGATTCTCACCGTGTTTGCCGTAGGCGGCCTCAACATGGTAAAGCTGGAGTCCCGGCCTATCCAGGGCCGCAGCTGGGAGTACATGTTCTTCCTGGAGTTCACCGGCAACCTGCTTGCGCCGGAGATGGACGGTGTACTCCACGAAATCGCCCAAACGGCAGCGGATTTCCGGCTGCTGGGCAACTTTAAGAGCAATTTGGAGTAAGGCCATGAAGAATATCATCTTAACCGGCATGATGGGCTGTGGCAAGTCCACCCTGGCCCGGCTGCTGGGAGAATTGCTCCGCCGTCCCGTGGTGGATACGGATGAACTGGTGGAGCAGGCAGCAGGCATGTCCATTTCCCAGATCTTCGCCCAGCACGGCGAAGGCTATATGCGGGACATCGAGACAACGGTCTGCCGGAAGCTCGCCACAGAAGAAAACCTGATTGTTGCCACCGGCGGTGGCCTGCCCCTGCGGCAGGAGAACCGGGACTATCTCCGCAGCACCGGAACCGTGTTTTTCTTAAACCGGAACCCGGAGGAGATCTATGACACCATGGACACCTCCGGTCGGCCCCTGGCCCAGCAGGGAAAATCCGCCTTTTTGCAGCGATTCCATGACCGTGAACCCATCTACCGGGCCTTTTCCCACATTATCATCCAGGATTTTTCCACACCGGAAAACACACTGGCAGAAATTCTTGCAGCTTTGGAGGCATGACCATGAAATTCTTAGTCATCAACGGCCCCAACCTGAATCTCCTTGGCATTCGGGAACCGGGCATCTATGGAACCAGCGGCTACGACGCTCTGGTGGAGCGGATCCACACAGCCGCCCATGATATGGGCGTGACTGTAGACTGTTTTCAGTCCAACCACGAGGGGGCCATTATCGATACCCTTCACGCCGCCATGGGTGTTTACGACGGTATTATTATGAACCCCGGAGCCTACACCCACTACAGCTACGCCATTCTGGATGCCTTGAAGGCCATCCAAATTCCCACCGTGGAGGTACACATCTCCAACATTCATCAGCGGGAAGAATTCCGGCACAAATCCGTCACCGCTGCTGGCTGCGACGGTCAGATCTGCGGTCTGGGACAATATGGCTACATTGCCGCCATGGGCTATCTGGTGGAGAAATTGCGTGATCATGAAAATTAACTATCAAAACTCCTCCAAATTGCTGTGCGTCATTGGGGATCCCATCGGCCACAGTCTTTCTCCCCAGCTGCAAAATACCATGCTGGAATACCTGGGCGAGGATGCCATCTATCTGGCCGTTCCTGTGAAGGCAGGCACAGTCAAGGACTTTGTTTCCGCCGCAAAAACCCTGGGCATTCTGGGATTTAACCTGACCATGCCCCACAAGGAGGATATTATCCCCCTGCTCTCCTCCATGACCCCGGAGGCCATGGCCTGCAAAAGCGTCAACTCCGTCCGGATCAAGGATGGCAAGCTGGAGGGTCACTCCACCGATGGCATTGGCTTCCGCCGCTCCATTCAGGATTTGGGCTGGGACTATCCGGGAAACACCGTCACCATTTTGGGCGCAGGCGGTGCCGCCAAATCTGTGGCCCTTACCGCCAGTATGGCAGGAGCCAGGCAGGTTCATGTGGTAAACCGCACCCTCGCCCGGGCAGAGCAGCTTTGCAGCGGCCAAGGCAATATGTTCCCCCACAGCCTAACACAGCTGCCGGAGCTGCTGCCCAGCACGGACATTCTCATCAATGCTACCCCCATGGGCATGGCGGGCTGCGGTCAGGCATCCATTCCCGATCTTACTGCACTCAAGCAGGGTGCCCTCTGTATGGACTGCATCTACGCCCCCGCCCTGACCCCCTTTATGCAGGAAGCAAAAAAGCAGGGCCACATAGCCGGAAACGGCATTGGTATGCTGGTGCATCAGGCTATTTTCGCCCTGGAGTTCTTCCTGGACCGTTCCTTCGATGAAGAAACCATCGGAATTCTGGGAAAAAAGCTGATGGAAATCAGCGGCGTCAATCTATTTGGCGAAAAAAGCTGAAACGCAGCCCTTCTTCTCTGCGTCTAAATATATGAAAGCTTTCAACGGAGCTGCCGGGACTGGCAGCTCCTGTTTCACGTTCCATCCATCGTGCAACAGACACACTGGCATGAAACAGAGTTTTTTCACAAAAATGTCCATTTCTTAACACAGTATCTTGTCGAAGCGCAGAATTTGTGTTATCATGGATTGCAGAAAATGTAAGAACGGAGGAACTCACTTATGAATCGCACCGCACATCACAGACTTCTGTCCCTTTTGCTGGCCCTGATGCTGTGTCTGGGTGTTCTGGGCCCCCTTTCCGGATTTGCAGAGGATTTTGAACCCATCTACATCACGGAGGATGGCGCTGCCTTTGGCTCCCTGCCGGAAGCATACGGGCTGGAGGATCAGTTAACTTCTGACACGCTCTACAGCTCCTATTGGGTCAACAGCGCTGTATCCGAAAGCACCATGCGCACGCTGCTGAACCAGGAGACCCTGCATCCCCAGAAAACCGGCTGGCTGGAGCTGGATCAGCTCATTGAAAGCATTCTCGCCAAGGCTGGCAAGGATGCCGACACCTATACAAAGCTTCGGTACGCTTATGACTACCTGGTGAAAAACGTAACCTACAGCTGGGAGGGCTATAGCTACACCTCCGCCTCTGTAAAATGTTACAACAGCTTTACCAAGATCAACTATCTCTCCAAGATGACCTACGAGGATGGTCTGCAAAAATCCATCCCCGATGACATGGCCAACCGCACCTACCACATTCTCAAAGACAAACGGGGCGTCTGTTATGACTACGCCATCGGCTTTTCCGTCATTGCCAGATATCTGGGCGTGGAGTCCTATGTTCATACGGGCCTGTTTATTTTCGAGCCCTATTATGGCTACCTTTCCGGCCACCATGGCTGGAGCGTGCTGATTCTGGGGGGCAACAAGTATGTGTTTGACCCCCAACGGGATGCCCGCAACTATGAGTATAACGACAAAAGAAACGGCTACTACTTTGGCATTACCTACGAAACAGCCATCAATCAGAACAACAGACCCCACTACCGCCCCAACTACTACGACGCAGACAAGAAGGCCAACGCAGAGCGGGACGCAAGTATGCTGTCCATGACCGCCAACCGGGCCCACAAGGTAACCATCAGCGTTTCTGCCTCTGAGGGCGGCACAGCCCAGGGCGGCGGCTCCTTCATCACCGGAAACAGCACCACCATAACCGCCGTACCCAACCAGGGCTATGGATTCCTGGGCTGGTACGGAGCCGACGGAACCCTTTTGAGCCAGGATTTAAGCTACACCTTCACCATCACCGACGATCTCAGCGCCCAGGCAAAATTCGGCCCCCTCTATGAGCTTACCCTGATTTCCTCCCGCTCCGGCACCGTCCAGGGTGCAGGCAGCTATGTGGCAGGAAATGTGTCCATTTCTGCCAAGTCATCTTCTGCCGCTTTCCTGGGCTGGTACAGCACCTATGGCAACTTGGTCAGCACAGAGTCCAATTACCAATGGAATCTGATCGGCAACACTACATTGATCGCCATGTTTGAAGGGGACGTATTCTATGACCTGCCGAAAAAGTCCTACTACACCACCGCTGCCATGGCCGCCTATGAAGCGGGCCTGATTCACGGTGTAAACGCCATCACCTTTGCACCTGACGAGCCCTTGACCCGTGCCATGCTGGTGAAAATTCTGGTGAATCTGGAGCAGGCGGACACATCCACCGCAGCAACAAGCCCCTTTGTTGATGTGGCCCCCACCAAATGGTACGCCGCCCCCATCAACTGGGCCTACGAAAACGGCCTGATCGAGGGCATTGACAGCACCCACTTTGCGCCGGAAGACCCTATCACCAGAGAACAGCTTCTCACCATTGTGGTTCGCTATATGGAAGTAAAGGGCTATGTGCTGGAGGAGTCTGAGCTGGATTACACCGACACAGATCAGTTCTCCAACTACGCTCGAACCTACGCTGCCAAAGCACAAAACATCGGATTGATTCTGGGCTATCCTGACGGCAGCTTCCAGCCTAGAAATGAGCTGCCCCGTCGGGAGGGTGTTACCGTCCTCTATCGGCTGGCCTCCTATATGCAGGATCATCCCGTTCCGGAAGAGCCTGATGTCACTGAGCCCGTGGAGCCGGACAGCACCGAAGAGCCCGATGTCACCGAGCCCGAGGAGCCGGATACCTCTGCGGAGCCCACTGTTCCCCACGTACCCGATACCTCTGAGGAGCCCACAGTGCCCGAAGCCCCCGCCGAAACCAGCGCACCAGAAGGCACCGACACAGAAAACTGATACAAAAGGGTGTTGCATCACAGGAACAGAACGGATTTCCTGATGCAGCACCCATCTTTTTATCTTTTTTTCCGAAAAGCTATTGACACTTCCCTTAGGGAACAGTGTAGAATGAGGCCAGGAGGTGACCCTTATGCAGATCAAAGAAGTATCAACAAAAACCGGTCTTTCCATTAAGACCATACGATTCTATGAAGAACGGGGCCTCATTCACCCCAGGCTGACCGAAAAGAACGGCAAGAAGTTCCGGGACTACGGAGATGGCGACCTTGCAGATCTCCAGATGGTGGCAACGCTGCGAAAGTGCCTTTTCTCCATTGAGCAAATCAAAACCATGGTGGAGCATCCTGAATTAACCCCGGATGTATTTACCGAGTACCGCATTGCGGTGCTGTCCCAGCGGGAATTGCTGAACCTTTTGGCAGTTAAGGCGGAAGCACTGGATCCGGAGGCCCTGGATGGGCCGGAGGTGCTGGCCCGGCGGCTTTCCATCACCGCCGCTCCCCTGCCCCTGCCTGCCCTGGATATGGAGCCTCACTTCGGAAAATGTGACCCCGAGACCCCAGAGCAACGCCAGGCCGCTTTTCTCCAGTGGCAGAGACGCTATAAATACCGAAATCTGCGGAAATATGGCCCACCCCTGGCCAGCGTGCTGCTGGTGGGGCTGGTGCTCCTGGTGACCCGGTCAGCCCCCAGCCTGTTTCTCATCAGCTACGCTCTGCTGGCCCTGCTGTGGGGTGTTGTCTACGCCCTCTGCTCCACCCGGGGCTATGGCTTCCGGGTGCAGTATATTCGAAACAACGGGCTCCGGGGACAATGGAACGACGGGCTGCTTTCTGTGGACGAAGACACCGGCAAGGCCACCCTGCTGACCCAGCAAATGAGCGGCCACAGCTATCTTGTAAACACAGACCAGTCTAAAAATGCTTAAAACACCGGCCCAGGCATTGCCTGGGCCGGAAATTCTATTTATAGGCCTTTAAAATATTCCGGATCGATGATGGGGGCATAGGTGTTATCCTCATCAAAGGTCTTGTAAGGCTTCGGAGGCTGGCAGGAGGGCTGTACCGGCTGAAGGGCACTGTAGTCCTTGTGGTTGTCAATCAGCTCCTCCATATCCGGGAAGCCATCGGGGGCAATTTCGTCGTACTTGCTGCCCCCAGGAGGCGGGCCCATGGGGGGCCGCTCGGTGCCGGTATAGGCCTCGTGGAAGCCCTGATAGAAGAAATCACCATGCCAGAAAGCACCGTGCAGATCAGGAGAAATGTGCTCGTGAAGCAGCTTCCACCGGCCATCCTCAAACACATAGTCCGAGCCGTACCGCTCGTAGCCACCGGAGATCATTTCCGGTCTGGGCGGCCCGGGCATCTTGGGCCCCATGTGGTTAAAGCAGCCGCCGGGGGTCAGGTGCCAGGCCCGGGCCGTCTTGCCATCGTCGGCCACCTCGATGCACTCGGTGGACAGGCAGTGCATGGCCACCATCATCATAGACCGCATATCAAAGCCCAGACCATCGGAGTTGGCATCAAAGAGCTTCAGATAGTTGATGCACCCCTTCACATCATAGTTTGCCACGCAAATCCGCCAAATGGACTCGAAGCCCCGGTTTCTGCCAAAGCTGTGGGCCCAGGCTGTATCCGGACAGGTGGCCCAGATGTTGCCCCACTCCCGGGTGGACAGATTTCGGGCATGTCCAAAGGCATGGCTGGCCCGGACGTTCTCCACCTCTTGGCTGCCGTAGGCATTGTGTACCCGCTGTTCAAAGCTGAGATTTGATTTACGCATGGTGCTTCACCTCCCGCAGATGCTGACGATATCTGGGACAGCCCTCCGGGCCGTAGCCTTCGCTGGGACGGAAGGTCTCATAGGCCTCCGGCTCCGCCGGATAGTTGTCGTTCCAGTTGTACTTGGGATCATGGGTAATACAGGACACGGTGGGGGTGCCAAACCAGCTTTCCAGCTGGCCCAGCATACCGTAGTCCCCTTCCATGGGGTCGGTGTGGAGGGCATCCACCAGGTCTGCACCGTAGGTAAGGTGCCAGATTTTCCACTGGTCTCCCTCCAGAATAAAGTCCACAGCCACCTTCTGGGCGATCACATCCGTATTGCCCCGGCGATCAGTCACATAGCCGTCAGCATACCAGAGCCCCCGGGCGGTCTTTCCATCAAAGGCCACATAGATCATAGGGGTGTTGACAGACTGACACTGACTGCCAATATCCATCCGGTCACTGCGCTCCCGGACATACCGCTGGATCTCCTCCCAGCCGATGTAGAAGCCAAAGTTGGAACCCAGGGAGGCAGTTTTCCGGTTTTCCGGTTCCTGCACCCAGAGCTCCCGAAGGCAGCCCTCCAGATCTCCGGCGAGATAATAGTAGTTTCTCAGGCCCATCAGGTTCATAACCTCGTCCTTGGCCAGAACTGCATGGAGCTGCTGCTCCGGGGCGTAGTCCGGCAGCAGAGGCTCGTAGGGGCAACACTTTATGTATGCAGGGAAAGGATATTTTGTACTCATATTGCCGCCTCCTTAAACGCCGTAGCTCTGGCTGTCCTGCCAGGTCTCATAGGGCCGGGGACAGGGGGGATACTGGGGCTTTTCCCGGCCGACAGAATACATTTCATGGGAAGATGTGGGGTCGTTGGGCATGGGGAACCACTGTTTCATCTTCTCCAGTTCCTCCTGAAGGTAGGGAATGGGTTCTCCCGGCAGGGTAAACGCTGTGCCAAAGGGCTGGCCGTGGGGGCCGCTGACCTCGAAGGCACAGCGAAGGTGCCACAGCTTCCAGCTGTCATTTTCATACACAAGGTCAATAAACAGAAGCCCTAAATCCCATTTTCCCGCATTTCCTGCCTCACACATCACATCGTACACATCATGGCACCAATAGATGGCCTGGGCCGTTTCACCGTCATCTGCCACCACAATGGCCGGTGTGGTCAGGTGCATTCCGTGGTAAGAGCCAATGCCGTAAAGCTCCTCCTCCGTCATATCTTTGGTCTTTTCCGGCATCATTTCCCGGTACCAGCGGGCTCGCTCCCCGTTGTAGCGATGGAGGGCGTCGTAGTAGCCCTTTACCGCCTGGGCACCCTTGTAGGTGCCCCAGGGGAACATCAGGCAGGCATCCGCCCGCTGAGACCAATGCTGGGCATAAATCTCTTTTTCGTTTTTCACCAGCAGATCATAGGCATATCGGCCCATGAGATTCTTAATATCCCGCCGATCCTCCCAGCGTTCGATCTGCTTTTCCGGTGTCAATTTGTTTTTTGTCAGCATAAATTGCCTCCTCGCTTAGGCCATGGTTTCTACATAACGGTCTGCGGCGGCCTGCCACAGAGCCTGGCAATCCTCGATGCCCATGTCGGTCAGATTCTGACGGAAGGTATCGAAGCTCTCTTGGGTCAGGGGGTTCTGGCCGGTGATGAATTCTGCAATGGCCTGGTTGCAGTAGGTAGAAATGTCAGAGAAGGTCTGGGCATACTCCTCCAGCTCCTCGGTGGTCAGGGAAATGGCACGGGTATTATAGGGGGTGTCGTAGTATTCGTAGGCACCCTGCCATACGCTGTTGCAGGCCTTGGCCTCCTCGCAGTAGTTGCTCTTGAACCGGTCATTGTCCAGATAGAAGGAGCCGGTAACCCCCAGATAGATAAACTGGGTGTAGGCCTGGGCAATACCGTCAGGGTTATTCATAATCAGATCGGTGAGATAGGGCGCCCCATTGGCATCATACTCGAAGCTCTCATGCTCGATGCCGTAGTTGTTCAGCAGGGTTGCCTCATCGGTGTACTGGAAGTCCAGCCACTGGGCGGCCAGCTCCTTGTTTTCACAGGTGGTGGTGATGGAATAGCCCTGGGCTGCAATGGGAGAGGTCTCCTCATTGGCCGCCTTGATCTTGCCGCCGTCCACAGAAACATTGGGATAAGCATCCCACATATGCTCCTTAAAGGTGTTGCCTGCGTTCAGGGTCTGCTCAGTGGCAAAGAGGCAGGCAAAATCGCCGGAAGTCAGATTGTCTGCGTCCACATTGTAGCTGTTGTTCAGGTAGTCCGCAGAGAACAGGCCATCGGCATACCAGGAGGACATAAGATCCAGCACATCATAATAGCTGTCGTCCATAAAGCCGAATACCACCTCCAGGCCGTCCCCGGTGTCCACATAGTTCCAGGGGGCAGAACCCATCTCGTTGTTCATTACGTAGGACAGCTCTGTACCAAAGCCGTCAAACAGGGTCTCAGGTGCGCCGCTCTTGGGCACATACAGAGGCTGAGAAACGCCGTACTTGTCCTTAAACTGCATAAGCAGGTCATGGAGCTCATCATAAGTTCTGGGGGCCTCTGCACCCAGCTCCTCCATCCAGTCCTTCCGCAGGGTCAAGCCGCTCTGAATGGTGTCAGAGCCCATGCTGACCTGGTAAACCACGCCAATGTGACCTTCCTCCGTGGTGGCATCGTCCATGGCCTTCCGCTCCCGAAGCTTGGCAAAGTAGTTGGGCATCAAATCCTCGTAGTCGAGAATGTCCACAATAACCTCCTGCTCGATGGCAGAGTCCAGACCTGCGGAGTAGTAGCCCTGAAGATTGTTGATGAGATCGGGATAGTCCCCGGAGGCAATAATCAGGTTGATCTCCGTCATGGCCGTCTCCGGGCTGGATGCCAGGGTCATCTCAATGCTCACATTGGTACGGGCAGCCATTTCCTTAAAAACAGCCGTCTCCATGGGAGATTCCACATACTGTTCAATGCCTGGAATCCACATGGCCCAGGCAGACAGTGTTTCAGTCTCTGCCAGAGGGAAGGGAGATACATATTCGACGGTTTCCTCCTGAATGCTCTCCACAGATGCTGCCTCTTCCAACGTAGGTTCCGGCTCCGGGGCAGATACAGGTGCCTCAACGGCCTCCTCCGGCTCGGATACAGCCGTCTCCGGCGCAGTGCTTTCCTGAGTGCTTCCCCCTCCGCCGCAGCCAGCCATAAGGCCCAGCAGCATAGCCAGCGCAAGCAACAATGCAAGTGTCTTTTTCATGTTTTTTCTCCTTTCTGGTCACGGTTTATGAATGAAACGGGTTTTCGATCAGATCGCCCCTTTGCAGCTCCGGGGTATTGGACACGGAAACAAAGCATTCGCCGTTATAGTCCATCACCAGACTGCGGCAGGTGTCTCCATAGCTAAGGCTCATGGGGAAGGTGAACAGCAGGTGCCGCCCATCCAGCCGAACGAAGATATTCTTTTCCTCCGGCAGCTTGGGGGCTACGATCTCCCGGAAGGGCAGATCAAAGGGCCCGCCCTCCGGCTTTAAATGCACCGTAACCTGAATATTATCCCCCTGCTGAACCACGGTAAAGGTACAGGGCTGATTCTCCTTTGGCTCACCGCCCACATGGTAGGCCTCAATGGGCAGGCTCCGGTCAAATCCTGCTCCAATATAGGTAGACAGCCTGCATTCCCGCATTTCATACATCATGGCCAGCATAAGCCAGCAATCTCCGTGGCCGTCATACTCCAGCGCATCCCCGGGCACAAAACGGTCTTTCAGGTAGGCGAGCAGTTTTTCGCCCCCCTCTTTTCGCCATACATTGGGGTGGGTCATGTGTTCCCCGGGTTTGGGTTCCGGCGGCGGCCCCTCCATAGATGGCATTTCGCCGCCGGCAATTTTCAATTCCCGGGCAAGCTCACTGAAGTACAGTCGTTTATCCATAGGTTTTCCCTCCCTGATTTAAGATAATTTCATTATAGCGAAAAACAGTACGCCAGAAAAACAACTCTTTTTTCCACAATCGACAACTGAAATGTTGTAGCAGTTTTGTGGATTTTCACAACATTTTATGATATAGTTATTATGGTGATAATATGCTGAACGAAGTGAAAATCAAATACTTTCTGGTGCTTTCCGAGCTGCTTAATTTCTCCGCCGCAGCCAAATCCCTGCACATAACACAGCAAGCCCTTAGTAAGCAGATCAGCCAGCTGGAGCAGGAGCTGGACTGTATTCTCTTCACCCGGGTCCCCCGGGGCGTGGAGCTGACCGAGTCCGGTCTGGTCATGCAAAAAACCTTCTATTCCATGGAGCGCAGCATCGAACGGGCCATGGTGGAGATTCACAACAATGAACGGAGCAACGGCCGGGTTCTGAACATCGGCTGCGCCGCCGGGCTCCGTCCCGGCCCCTTTCTGAACCCCCTGTGCCACAGCTTTACCGAGAAAACAGGGGCCCAGATCTGGTTTGGCCAGCCGGATACCTTCAACGATCTCATCAACTGGATCTCTGAGGGAAAATTTGATTTGGTGGTCTGCACCGACGATTTTGGCACAGAATTCCCAGAGCTGGCGGTTATTCCCCTTTGCAGTACCCCGTTTTATTTCTTTGTAGGAAAAGATCACCCCATGGCCTCTGCCAATGCCACCCTGGGCGATTTCCAGGAGCTCCCCTTCTATCTGACCAACTGCGACTTCCGCACCAATCGGATTTTTAGCATCTGTGCCAAGCAGCAGTTTTTCCCGCCCCATGTGTGCAACACCGCAAACCCCTACTCCACCTATCTGATGGCAGAGATGGGCACCGCTGTGGCCTTTGGCACCGGATTCAGCAGCCTGCATGGCAATCCCGCCGTCCGGGCCTACCGAATTCCCGATGAGACAGTACACCTGATGTGTCTGTACCACCCAGAACAGCAGACCCCTCTGGTTAAGGAATTTCTCACCTTTCTAAAGGAACACACCCAGCCGGATACCTGGTACTTCCCATCCCCTTCCATATAAAAAACGCTCCTACAACCTGACGGTTGTAGGAGCGAAATTATTTTTGTTGGTCTTTATTTTACTTGAACAGCTCCAGTGCCTTCTTGGCAAAACGGGTACCATAGGTCTGGAAGAGCTCGGAAGCAGCCTCCTCCTGGCCCTTGAGGCACACGGGGCCCAGGTGGATAAAGGGCAGCCCATGAGCAGTGCCGGAGGAATAAACCACAGCGCCCTTTACCAGGATCTGGGTCAGCAGAGACTGGATTGCAATATCAGCGCCGCCCTGGAGGAAGTTTGCGGTGGCGTAAGCGCCACAGAGCTTATCTGCCAGCTTGCAGGGGCAGGTGTCCAGCCAGGTCTTGACCTGGTTTGCCTCAGCAGCATAGTAATCGGGAGTACCCAGGATCACAGCAGCGGAGTCGTTGACAAAGGCCACGTTCTCCTCGTTGTAGCTGGTGAGCTCAGTGATGGGGAACAGGCCCACCTCGATGGTCTCGTCAGCAGCCAGAATGCCCTTCTTGATCTCCTCTGCCATGGCAGCGGTACGGCCGGTGGAAGAGAAATAAGCAATAGAAATCTTCATTTATAAGTACCTCCTAAATTATTTGTTTCCGATCAGATCTACCAGGAAATCCGCAATTTCGTCCACGGTAGCCAGCTCACCGGTGCCCTTGCCGCCGTAGGCCAGAACACCCTCGTGGGGCTCGATGAACTTGTACTGACCCAGATCCTTCAGCTTGTTCACGTTGCCCTGAACAATGGGGTTGGTGTACATAGCGTCATTCATGGCCGGGGCAATCACCACAGGGGCGTGGGTTGCCATCACGGTGGTGGTCAGCATGTCGTCAGCGATACCGTTGGCAATTTTGCCAATCACATTGGCGGTGCAGGGGGCAATCAGGAAAGCGTCTGCCTTCTTGGCCAGGGAGATGTGCTCCACGCTCCAGACAGCAGGCTCCTTGAACATATCCCGGGTGACAATGTTCCGGGACAGGGTACGGATGGTCTGCTCCGTGATAAAGGTCTCGGAGTTTTTGGTCATAATCACATCCACATTGGCGTGGAGGTCAATAACCAGCTTGTTCAGGATCAGGCAGGCCTTCCAGGCGGCGATACCGCCGGTGATGCCCATGACAATATTTTTACCTTTCAGCATTTTTATCATCCTTCCGTGGGATCATATATTTTCCCGCCTATTATATCACAGATTCCCGAAAAGGAAAACAGTTTTATTCTGTTCCCACAGGGAATTCTTCGTATACTTCCCCCGGCTCCAGGCTTTTCCCACCCAGGGCCGCCAGCTCGCTGACGGTGACAAATTCATATCCCTCTGCCTGGAGCTGATCCACCAGCCGAAGTGCCGCCTGGACAGAGCTTGCCGACATATCGTGCATCAAAATAATGTCTCCATTTCCCGTCTCCACCGCCATGGTATGCAGTACCGCCCCTGTGTCCCGGCTGGCCCAGTCTTTTGGGTCTACCGACCAGAGGATGATACTCAGCCCCTCTTCCTTCGCCTCCCGCTGCACTCCCTCATTATATGCCCCGCCTGGGGGCCGCATGAGCAGAGGCCGCTTTCCGGTGGCTTCGTATATTTTTTGAGCCGTCTCCCCCATGTCCTGGTGCAACTGCTCCGGCGTCAGCCGTGTCAGATCGGTATGCACCGTGGAGTGTACCCCCAGTTCATGGCCCTCAGCAAGATAGCGGGAAAGGGCCGATGGATACTGTTCCATCCGGTAGCCGCAGAGAAAGAAGGTAGCCCGGGCATTTCGCTCCCGGAGCCCATCCAAAAGCGTCTCCGTCAGGGCCCCAGAGGGGCCATCGTCAAAGGTCAGGGCAACATAGCCCCGTACCGGCTGCTCCTCCGGAACGGCTCCATAAACCGTCAGCCCCAGAAAAAGTACGAAAAAACACGAAAATACCAGTCGTTTCATCTGCATTTCCACTCCCTTATGGAGCTATTCTATGATTTTTCCCTCAAATTATACAAAAAGGGCTGCCTGTTGGGCAGCCCTTACAATGGTTTTTCTGTTATACATTCCGTCAGGAAATAGAACCTTCTATTTAGCCGTTATGGGTCTTGTCCACACTGCGGGAGAAGGTCACGCCGTCCTTATGAAGTACAATGTCCAGGCTGGCCCGGTCACCCCGCATATAGGTCTGGGTGAACTCGTAGCACTCACCGCTTTCCGTTCTGGTTTGGCGCTGGACAAAGAAGCCTGCGCTGCCGGCCCGGCAATGGAGCAGATCCGCATCTGCCTTGGAGAACTTCACCGCCTCATAGGAATCCACTGCGGTGTAGGGAATCACGCCCACATCGTAGAGGAGAGAGTAGAAAGAGTGGGTTGTCAGCAGTTCCGGGGTCAGATTGGGGTAGATGTACTGGGGATAGAAGGAGGTCTCCAGCATCAGGGGCTCTCCATCCACCTTACGAATACGGGTAAATTTATAGACCTTTACATCGCTGCTGCGAAGCTCCAGCATTTTTACAATATCCGGGGTGGGCGTAATCACCGTAAACTCGATCAGATCCGAAGAAGGGGTCAGGCCCATGGCGGTCATTTCTGCCGTAAAGGAGTAGACCCGCTCCGTCTTCCGGTGTACCTTGGGCTCTGCCACGAAGGTGCCCTTACCCTGGCGACGTACCACCAGTCCCTCAGACTCCAGAGCTCCAATGGCCTGACGGACCGTGGAACGGGAGATGGACAGGGCCCGGCACAGCTCTGCCTCAGAGGGCAGAAGATCTCCGGGAACCAGGATTCCAGCGGAAATATTCCGCTTAATAATTGCAACGAGCTGATTATAAAGAGGCACATCGCTGTCCAACGACAGCTTGGCACTGAGAATTGGGCTGCTTGTATTGCTCATACACGATCACCTAAAACCTATGTGTTAATTGATGGGTGTGAAACACCATTATGATTTAGTATATCAAATATTCCGAAAATTTCAAGAGTAAAGCAGGAAAAAGACGAATCATTTCGCCCAAAACGCAAAACAATTCGCCATCCCGCTTCGCCCCACGACCCACCACCTGGCTGCGACTCAGGGAGGTGACCTGAAACAGACAGGGGCCTTGAAGACGAAAACGCAGCATCCTCGGGTGACACTCCAAAGATACCACTTGTTCTAAAACGTATCATACGTTACATAGGCATTTTAGTACAATTTCACTCCCCTGTCAAGGGAAAATTGAACTTTTTATCGTAAAAACACAAACGGGTACACACAGCATATTTGGGTGAATCCGCCCCATTCCCTTGCAGATTCTATTTCCGTATGATACAATGGAAGCTCATGTCAAAAGAGAACGGAGTGTTATATATGTCAAATCCCAAATACACCGTGCTGCCTCCGGACAAGGAGCCTAAGTTTCTTGGGATATTCACCAAGGATCAGAGCTTTTACCGCAGCTTTTTCCCCCTGCTTTTTGTGGTGGTGCTCCAGCAGCTGGCGGCTCTGACGGTAAACCTGGCGGACAATATTATGCTGGGCACCTATACGGAGCTGGCCCTGTCCGGGGCTACTCTGGTAAACCAGATTCAGTTTACCTTGCAGCAAATCGCCGCCGGAATCGGCATGGGTATTGTGGTGCTGGGCGCCCAGTATTGGGGCCAGGGCCGGACGGAACCAATCAAAAAGATCATCAGCATTGGCGTAAAGCTGGGGCTTCTGGTGGGAATTGTGTTTTTCCTGGCTGCAAAACTTCTGCCCTATCAGGTTCTGGGGCTGTTTACCGATGATGAGACGGTAATTGCCGAGGGTGTGCGATACCTGAATGTGATCTGCTGGACCTATCTGGTGTTCTCCGTGTCCAATTCCCTGATGTATTCCCT
This sequence comes from uncultured Oscillospiraceae bacterium, assembly GCA_964522835.1. Lineage (GTDB taxonomy): Bacteria > Bacillota > Clostridia > Oscillospirales > Oscillospiraceae > HGM13006. The sequence continues at coordinate 1,594 of CAZFXB010000006.1, read as the reverse complement.
TCAGAGCGTGGAGACTGCCGCCATCGGCACAGTCATGTCCGTTTCCACCATCTGTATTAACGTATGTCTCAACTACTGCTTTATCTACGGCAACTTCGGAGCCCCGGAGCTGGGCATCGTAGGTGCGGCCATTGCCACTCTGGTGAGCCGGGTGGTGGAGCTTATCATTATACTGGTCTATGTGCTGTTAATCGACAAAAAGCTGAAATGCCGCCTTCGGGATCTATTGCAATTTGATTTCACCTATCTTTCTGACTACATCCGAGTGGCAACTCCGGTGGTACTCAGCGGAGCATCCTGGGGCGTGGCCCAGGCGGCCCAGACTGCGGTGCTGGGACACATCAACGCCTCTGTCATCGCCGCCAACTCCATTGCCACGGTAATCTTCCAGATCTTTGCGGTGGTGGGCATGAGTGCAGCCAACGTGGCCTCTGTCACCACAGGTAAGACCATTGGCGAAGGAAGCCTTCATAAGGTTCGGGCCTATGCCAAAACCATGCAGGCCATCTTCCTCATAATCGGCATCACCTTCGGTGGCCTCATGTTCCTGTTTAAAGACAGCATTGTGGCCCTGTATTCCGTATCGGAGGAAACCAAAGCCCTGGCTGTCAGCTTTATTACCGTGCTCAGTGTCACCACCATCGGCAGCTGCTACGAGTACCCGGTGGAGGGCGGCATCATTGCCGGCGGCGGTTTGACCCAGTATGTGGCCATTGTGGACAACCTGTTTATGTGGCTTTTCACCATTCCTGCCGCCTATCTCAGTGCCTTCGTATTTGGCTTTTCTCCTGTGGTCACCTTCTGCTTCCTGAAGGCCGACCAGATCCTGAAATGTATTCCCAATTCCATCGTCTGTAATCGATTCCGCTGGGTACGGATTTTGACCAAGGAAAGCGTATAAAGAAGCAGCTCACCTCAGCCGGGGTGAGCTGCTTCTTTTTTCATATTATCTTGCCATAGGCTCCACAGTGTTGAACTCGTTTTTCAGATTGCAGTCTGCAATCAGATGACGGGGGCACTTGGCGGCACACTCGGAGCAGGACACACACTTGGAGTAGTCAATGGTGGCCAGGTTGTCCACCACGTGGATGGCATCGTGCTGGCAGGTCTTTTCACAGAGCTTACAGCCGATACAGCCAATGTCGCAGAACTTCCGAAGGGCAGCACCCTTCTCCTTGGAGGAGCAGGCCACCACGATATCCTGATCGTAGGGAACCTCTTTAATAATGCCTCTGGGACAGGCGGAGGCACAGGCCATACAGCCGATACACTTATCATGGTCCACCTTGGCAACCCCGTCTACAATGGAGATGGCCCCCTGGGGACAGGCTTTGACACAGTTGCCGAAGCCAAGACAGCCGTAGCTGCACAGGGTGGGGCCGTTGCCCAGGATCCGGGAGGCAGCAGCACAGTCGGTGATGCCCTCATACTGGCCCTTACGGGTTACGTGGTGACCACGGCACATAACCACGGCCACTTTACGCTCCATTTCCACGGATTCCATGCCCATAATCTCAGCGATTTTGTCCACAGACTCCTTGCCGCCGGCGGCACAGAGGCCCAGAGGGGCGGTGCCCTCTACAATAGCCTGGGC
>CAZFXB010000005.1:0-24743 GCA_964522835.1 uncultured Oscillospiraceae bacterium | reverse complement strand
TCACCGGTTTTCAAGACCGGCTCCTTAAACCGCTCGGACATCTCTCCGAATCGACCCCGTTATATTATCAGATTTTTTCCGGATTGTCAAGAGGGGAGTGGGGAAATGATACAAATCTTTTAGGAAATCTCCTCCAGATGGGGTTTTGGCAGACTCCAGCGGAAGTGGGCAGAGAGAAAACGGATTAAAACTACAAGAATCGTACCGATGGCCATGGCAACAGCTCCTCCCAGGGGCTTCCAAAGCAGAACGCAGGAGATGGCACCCACCAGGGAGGCACAGGCGTAGATGTGCTTTACGAAAATATAGGGCATATTTCCGGCCATTATGTCCCGAATCACACCGCCGCCTACGCCGGTGATGACACCCACAAAGGCCATGAGGAACATACTGTAGCTGCCGGACTGGGAAAAGGCGGCCTGCACGCCGATGACAGTAAAAATACCCAGCCCCAGGGAGTCCATGGTCAGCATCAGAATGTCATAGGCCCGCTGGTATCGATGAAACAGCCGCTGTACAAAGGGGAGAAATACAATGATGGCAGTGACAATGGCTGTGGTGGCGTAGATGGGATTTTGAAAGGTGGCAGGGGGCGTAATGCCCAGCACCAGATCCCGAATGATGCCCCCGCCTACGGCGGTGGTAAGCCCCAGAATAATTACGCCAAAAATGTCCATCCGTTTTTGTATGGCGATCATGGCACCGGATATGGAAAAGGCTACAGTACCAATTAACTCTAAAATCAGAATAAAAATGTTCAAAGCAGTTCCTCCTGCATAAAAAGTCCGATGGCTAGTTTATCGAACTCTGAGCGAATTGTCAATGGGATTCTAAATGAACTTTTAAATAATGTATAAAAATATGGGAAATGGGTTGCAACTGTCTCCAACTTATGCTATCCTTCCATCAAACCAACAATATATTTTGAGTGGGTGAATTGTGATGAATAAACCTGCTATGGTGGATTATCGGAGCCTTCGGCCCGGAAATATAAATTCACCGGAGTTTTCTCATATAAAGCTTCTGCTCTACTGGCCTCTGTTTGGGCTGGCGTTTTTCCTGTTGGAGGATATTTGGATCCGGGATTCCTATACGGCGGTATATTGTCCTTTGGATGACTGTATTCCTTTTTGTGAGCTCTTTGTGATTCCTTATTTCGCCTGGTTCCTGTTTTTGATCGGAGCTCATGTATATACTTTCCTATTTAATGTAGATGCATTTCGAAGGCTTATGTGGTTTATTATGGTGACCTACACCGTTTCTACAGTGATCTTTGCCCTGTTTCCCACTTGCCAGACCTTACGGCCCCAGGTATTTCCCCGGGATAATCTTTTGACCGAAATTGTGGCATGGCTCTATGATTTTGATACCAATACCAATGTATGCCCATCCCTTCATGTGGTGGGGTCGGCGGCTGCCATGCTGGCCTTTTGGGATTGCGAAAGGTTTTCCACAAAAGGGTGGCGTTTCTTAGTTTGGCTTGCTGCATTTGTGATCTCTGTTTCCACCGTATTTCTCCGGCAGCATTCGGTGTTGGATTTGGCGGTTGCCACTCCGGTTTGCCTGTTGGGGTATTTTCTGGTCTATGCCAGAGCAAAAGCTGTAAAAAAGGGGACCTCACTTCAAATGTGAGGTCCCTTTGCCATATTACCGAAACAGGTGCTCTTTTAAGTATCCCCGTACATCTGCGTCATTTCCGTTGAAAATGCGCTCGATATTATCCCGATGCCGGTAAATAATGACGATGGAAAAAAGAGATGTGATGACAAACACACTGACACTTCTGGATTTCATGGTGGACAACACCGTGAAGACGACCGAAGAGGTGATGGGCACAATGGCGGTGTGATTGGAAATCAGCATAAGCAGAACGCACAATATAAGCAACGCCAGAAAAACGCCCCGGTCATAGGCCAGAATGGTTCCGGCAAAGGCGGCCAGTCCTTTTCCACCACGAAAGTCCATATAAAAGGGGAACATGTGCCCGATTGCAGCAAACAGTCCACCCAGCAGGGCACCATAGGGGTGGTCAGGGAAAAGGTGACGGATCAGATTCATGGCGCAAACGGCCTTGAGTCCATCAAACAGCATCACAATGACTCCGAATTTCAGACCGAAGACCAGCATTGTGTTGGTGGCACCCAGATTTCCGGTGCCATGCTGCCGGAGGTCGGTATCCTTCCATCTTGAGATCAGAGCCGCAGGGCTGACACAGCCAAAGAAATAGCCGATACAGGCACTGATGATTACTTCCATAGTTTTCTCCTTTAATTATTGTCTCGAGAAAGTATTATAGGGGAGATGTCCGCAAATTGCAAGTGTAAATCTGAGCCTGAAAACAAATTGTAGGGATAATATAAACGTATTGTTACGTCATATCATGTATAAAAATGTGAGAATATGGCGGATATCCTTCATAATTATTTTGAAATCGTGAAATTGTTGTTGAAAAAGGTTTAGAAGTGAGCTATAATACGGACGTAATTTGTCAAGATGGACGAATTTCGACTGAAATGAGAATGGGGGAAAATACTTTGCCTGAAACAAAAGCCTTCATAACCTGTAAGGGCATCACAAAATATTTCCCAGGTGTTAAAGCGCTGGACGGTGTCTCCTTTGACATTCGCCCGGGCGAGGTTCATTCGCTCTGCGGTGAGAACGGTGCCGGTAAATCTACCTTGATTAAGGTGCTCACCGGTGTTCACGAGCGGGACGGTGGCCAATACCTGATCGACGACCAGGAAGTATTCTTTAAAAGTACCCAGGAGGGCATCGCTGCCGGTGTATCCTGTGTGTATCAGGAGCTGTCTATTGCACCGCAGCTGGATGTTGCCAAGAACCTGTTCATTGGCAACCTGCCCATGAAGGGAATGCTGGTGGATCACAAGACCCTGTATGCCGAGGCTTCTGAGATTCTCTCCGAGCTGGAGATGAATATTTCACCTAAGACCCTGGCTGGGGATCTGTCCGTAGGCCAGCAGCAGATGATCGAGATTGGCCGTGCTTTGACCCGTAAGGCCCGGCTCATTATTATGGACGAGCCCACATCCTCTCTGTCTGAGGCTGAGACTGAGACGCTGTTCCGGATCATCCGGAAGCTGACCGGCAAGAATATTGCCATTGTGTACATCTCTCATAAGCTGGACGAGGTAATGGAGCTGTCTGATCGGATCACCGTTATCCGGGATGGCCAGAACATCATCAGCAAGAATAAAGACGAGTTTACGCAGGATGAGCTGATTGCCAACATGATCGGCCGTCCCCTCCAGAACCTGTATCTGAAGGAGCCTGCTGAGATTACCGACACCATGCTGGAGGTCAAGAATCTCACCCGGAAGGGTGTCTTTGAGAACATCTCCTTCAATGTCCGTAAGGGCGAGGTGGTTGGCTTCTTCGGTCTGGTGGGCGCAGGACGCTCCGAGATTATGCGTGCCATCTTTGGTGTGGATAAGTATAACGAGGGTGAAGTGATCCTGGACGGTAAGAAGCTGAAGGGCGGCAACCCTGCAACTGCCATTGAAGCCGGTATCGGCTTCTGCACCGAGGATAGAAAGATGGAAGGATTGGCCCTGCGCCTGTCCATTCTTCAGAATATGACCCTGGTAAAGCTGCCTCAGCTTGCAAAACTGGGTGTAATCAACCGCTCCCGGCAGAATGCTGCTGCGGATGAGTATATGAAGTCCATTTCCATTAAGGCTCCCTCTGTTGCACAGCTGGTTGGGAACCTGTCCGGCGGCAACCAGCAGAAGGTGGTCGTTGCCAAGTGGCTGATGATGAACCCCAAGGTTCTCATTGTGGATGAGCCCACCCGAGGCATTGATGTAGGTTCCAAGTCTGAAATCTACGGCCTCCTTTCCGATTTGGCAAAGCAGGGCATGGCCATCATTGTGGTTTCCTCTGAAATTGAAGAGATCATGGGTGTCTGCGACAGTGTTGTGACCATCTTCGAGGGTAAAAAGACTGCTCAGCTGGACATCAACGATCAGTTGACCCGGGAAAAGGTTCTGGCCTGTGCTCTGGGTAAGGTAGAAGGAAAGGAGGAAGCCATCCATGACTGAAAAGAAAGATAAGAAAAGCCTTTGGAGCAGCTTTATTTCCAAGCCTGGCGCAGGTGTGTTTGTGGCACTGATTATCTTTATCATTGCCATCTCCATCATTGCTCCCATGGTCACCGGTGGTCAGTTCCTCACCTGGACCAATATTATTCAGATATTCCGTCAGCAGACCTACATTGGTATCATTGCCTGCGGCATGACGCTGGTTATGGTCACCGGTAACATTGACCTGTCTGTGGGTTCTCAGCTCACCATGATGACAGTGCTCTGTGCTCAGATCAGCCAGACCTACGGCGACCTGTCCATTCCCATTACCATTGTTATCGGTATTGCCTGCGGACTGCTCAACGGTATTCTGGTGTCCGGCCTGAAGCTGAACGCATTTATTACCACCCTGGGTACCGGCTCCATTTACGGTGCTTTGGCGCTGATTCTGGTCAGCGGCCATACCCTTCGTGCTAAGACTGCACTGTTCGAGGCTCTGGGCAAGGGCAGCATTCTGGGCGTGGTTCCCATTTCCGTCATCGTTCTCCTGGCGGTGGTGCTGGTGTTTGCTTTCCTGCTGGGCCGCACCGTGTTTGGACAGAGACTTTATGCCATCGGTGCCAATCCTACAGCAGCCCGGTATTCCGGTATTCGCAGCCGTCGTGATGTGGCAATTACATACATTCTCAATGGCGTTTGCTGCGCTGTAGCTGCTGTGATTCTGCTGGCTCGTTCCGAGTCTGCAAATCCCCAGATCGGCGCCAGTAAGGAGATGGATATCATCCTGGCTGTGGTTCTTGGTGGTACCAGTATCCTGGGCGGCAAGGGCACTGTATGGGGCACTGTGGTGGGCTTCCTGTTCATCGGATTTATGTCCTCTGCATTTACCTTCCTGGCCTTTGACCAGTATATCCAGTGGGTCATCATGGGCGTGATCCTGGTGGCTGCTCTTGCAATCGACGTACTCAGCGAAAGGGGGATCAAGCTGTGGAAAAGAAAGTAACATCTTCGAAAGCTGCCAGCTTGAAGCGGCTCCTGGTGAGCTATAACTCCATGGCTATTTTTCTGCTGCTCCTGATTGCAGCAACCTTCTTTGTAAACAAGTTCAGCCGGAACTATTCCACTGTTCTTGTGGAATCCAGCATCTACGGCTGTATTGCCATTGGTCTGTCTCTGGTTATGATTACCGGTAACATTGACCTGTCTGTAGGCTTCCAGGCCGCTACCAGTGCTGTGGTGGTGGTTCAGGTGCTTCGGGCAACGGGCAGTGTGCCTCTTGCTGTGATTGCAGCCCTGATTTCCGGTATCATTATGGGTGCCATCAATGGTTTTGTGGTGACCAAGCTGGGCATCAGTGCCCTGATTGCCACCATTGCAACAAACTACATATTCAAGGGCATTGTATATTACTTCACCAAGGATGGTGCAATCTACCCCGAAGGTGAGCTCCGCAATACGCTGAAGCTGCTGGCTGGCTCCAGAATTGCAGATATTAAGTTCCTGTCCTTCACTGTGGTGATTGTGGTTGCCATTCTGCTGATTCTTACCTTTGTACTGAGAAAGACCCGGTTGGGCAACGCCATCTACATTGCCGGTGATAACGCCGAGGCTGGTAAGCTGGCGGGTATCAATATTGACCGGACTGCTTTTATTGCATACGTGCTCTGTGGCTTCCTGTGCGCCCTGTCCGGCGTGTTCCTGGCTTCCAGCCAGGGTGCGGCAATCTTTACTCTGGGCGAAGGCCGTGATGTGTTCGCCGTTTCTGCCTGCGTCATCGGCGGTATTAAGATGGCCGGCGGCAAGGGCAATATGCTGAATGTTTTGGTGGGTATTCTGATTATGCGAATGATCTCTACCGCCATGAACCTGATGCTGCTGCCCACTGCATGGGTAGACTTCGTTTCTGGTGCGCTCCTGATTGTGGTTCTTATCATCGATCGGTTTACCAGCACCAAGAAGGAAGCATAAACTTGTTGATTTATCCCCAAGGGGAGATCATAATATGAATGCCTACGGGCAAAATTTACTAATTGAAAGGAAGAGAATCTGATGAAAAAGTTTCTCGCAATGCTGCTGGCTCTCTGCATGATCCTCAGCATGGTGGCCTGCGGTGCTTCCGAAGGCTCCGCTGCTGCATCCAATGCTGAATCTGCTGCAGCTTCTACTGCCGGCTCCGTAGCCGAGGCCGTTTCCGGCAACCCCGACCGCAATGGTGACGGTACCGTTACCATCGCATACTCCGCTATCGCATACTCCATCGCAGTTCTTCCCCAGTATCTGTATCAGAACCTGGAGAACACCTGCAAGGAGCGTGGCTGGGACTTCATCGCTCTGGCCGCCGAGGGTGACGCTACCCTTCAGGGCGAGCAGGTAAACCAGCTCATTCAGCAGGATCCCGACTACTTCGTTCTGTTCCCCGCTGACCCCACTCTGGCTGTTGACTGGTGCCAGGCTATTGGCGACGCAGGCATTCCCTGCATCACCCTGCATACCGACTGCGCTGCCAACGAGGACGGCACTCCCAACGCCAATGTTAAGGCTTACTGCGGCCCCAACAACTACAACATGGCTGCTGACATTGCCAAGGCTCTCATCGAGAAGCACGGCGCTGACGCTGGCCTGAAGATTGTTGAGATCGGCGGCGTTCCCGTTCAGTCCGACTACATCGATCGTGTTGCTGGCTTTGATGACTACATCAAGGAGAACTCCAACTACGAGATCCTGGGCCTGGAGTGGGCTTACTCCAACCGTGCTGACGCTCAGGGTTACATGGAGAACTTTATCGGCACCTATGGTGACGACATCGACGTGCTCATGGGCTTCGACGATGACCTGACTCTGGGCGGCGTTAACGCCATCCAGGAGGCTGGCAAGACCGACATCGAGGTTTATTCCATCACCGGTCAGAAGGAAGCTATGGACGCTGTTAAGGGCGGCACCATGACTCTGACTGCCTTCTACTCCACCGCTACCGTAGTGGGCGACGTGTTCGAGGTTATCGACGCTCTGGCCGCTGGCGAGAATGTTGAGTACTATCAGTACACCGAGACTCCCCATGTCACTGCTGACAACGTGGATCAGTACATCCCTCTGGGCGAGTTCTAATTTGTGATTCTTAAAATCCCGGGTGCTTCTGCACCCGGGATTTTTCTATGTTTGGTTAGATTATTTATAGAATATTAAAATAATAGGGCAGCTCCATTCTGGATAGGGAGCGAAAAGCTGCAATCAGCTCGGTATTTCTCAGCAGGAACTCCTCTTCGTCCTTCTGATGGGCTGCCTGTATCAGGGCAGGGAACATAAGATCAATATCGTCCGTCTCCGTGTGCCGCAGTGCAATCCCTAAGAATCCTTCGTGCTTGCGCCAATAGCAGGCAGAGAGGTATACCGTGTCTTCGGCGGCGTGGAAATTGCCCAAAAGGCACTGGGTCTCTGCTTGCCGGAGAATATTGGAGGTATCCTTACATATTTGATTTACACGGAAGGTTGAAATGCAGCAGAAGACGATCATGGTCAGCAGAATTCCCACAGAGCACCAAAGTCGTTTCATTTCTGAGCCTCCTTTTTTATGAAGAATATTTCCCCCTTTTGGGTTCCGGTCATCAGGAAAATATCCGAAGGGGTGACACCTGCCAGATTCAGCTGGTTTCTGAGCCAGCCAAGATCCTGACCAATAGAGCGGAGATTTTCCTCCAATACGTGACCATCGCTCAGAATGGTGACAGGGTAATCCGGTGGTTTGGGATATTTGCTGTCGTCTTTGGCCACCAGGGGGGCAAATTTCGGATATAGAAAGGTGGAAAGCTGACCGTTGGTTTCTAAAATGGCGTATTGTACCTCGGATATATTTAAAACCCCCTGTTGCCTGAGCGAACAGAACAGTTCGTCGATTGTGAGCCGATTTTTCGCCATGGCTTTTTGATCCACTTTTCCGTCCTGAATGATAAAAACAGGCTTACCGCAGAGAAATGCCCGAAATCGAAGGGAGTGCATACTGATCTCTGAGGCCAGAAGTTCAAAGGCCAGGAGGGTAATGATGGGGATGATTCCCGTAAGCATGGGGATGCCGATGTCCTGCATGGGTACTGCGGCCAGATCAGAGATCAGAATGGCAACCACCAGCTCCGAGGGTTCAAGTTCGCCTACCTGCCGTTTTCCAAGCACCCGCAGCGTGACCACGATAATGAGATATAATATAATTGTTCGAAGAAAGGAAATAAACATAATATCACCAGGACTAGTTTTTTCAAAAAAGGGCATTCTATACAGAGGAAAAAGCATTGACAAATATGTAATTCGTGCTAAAATAAAGCTGATATGCAAATAGCGATGATGGAAAGAAAGGCGAATCATTCGTTTTCAGCGACCGGGGGAGGGTGTAAGCCCCGGAACGAACTTCCCTGGAGCCACTCCGGAGCTGACCGGGAGACCGGTACGTTCGTCCGCGTTAAGGCGACTGAGATGCCTGTATTCAGGCAAATCAGGGTGGTACCGCGTGAGAGTTCTCCCGCCCCTGGGTTTCCGGGGGCGGTTTTTATTTTATGCGGAATAAATTTGGGAGGAAACAATATGAAAAACTATGGACTGAATGAACTGCGTGAGATGTTCCTGTCCTTTATGGAGTCTAAGGGACATCTTCGTCTGGGCAGCTTTTCGCTGATTCCCCAGAATGATGCATCTCTTCTGCTGATTAACTCCGGTATGGCGCCCATGAAGCCATTCTTTACTGGAGAGCAGGAGCCCCCCCGGCATCGGGTCACCACCTGCCAGAAGTGTATCCGTACCGGTGACATTGAGAACATCGGCAAGACAGCCCGCCATGGCACTTACTTCGAAATGCTGGGCAACTTCTCCTTCGGTGACTACTTTAAGACTGAGGCAATTCACTGGAGCTGGGAGTTCCTGACTTCTCCCCAGTGGGTGGGCATGGATCCTGAGCGGCTTTATCCCTCCATCTATCTGGACGATGACGAGGCATTTGAGATTTGGAATAAGGAAATCGGCGTTCCCGCAGAGCGTATCTTCCGCTTTGGTAAAGAGGACAACTTTTGGGAGCACGGCTCCGGCCCCTGCGGCCCCTGCTCCGAGATCTACTATGACCGGGGCGAGAAGTATGGCTGTGGAAAGCCCGGCTGTACCGTAGGCTGTGACTGTGACCGGTATATGGAGGTCTGGAACAACGTTTTCTCCCAGTTTAATAATGATGGCAACGGCAACTACACAGACCTTGCCCAGAAGAACATTGATACCGGTATGGGTCTGGAGCGTCTGGCTGTTGTGTGCCAGGATGTGGACAGCCTGTTCGATGTGGACACGGTGATGAACATCACCAATCGGGTCACCGAGCTTACCGGAGCCACATACGGCCAGAGTGAGAAGATGGATGTTTCCCTCCGTATCATTACGGATCATATCCGTGCCTCCGTTATGATGATCTGTGACGGTGTGCTGCCCTCCAACGAGGGCCGGGGTTATGTGCTCCGTCGGCTTTTGCGCCGGGCTGCTCGGAACGGAAAGCTTCTGGGTGTCCACGATGGCTTCCTTTACAAGGTGGTTGCCACTGTGGTAAATGAGAACAAGGGTGCTTATCCCGAGCTCATCGACCGGGAAGCCTATATCACCAAGGTTATCCGTGTGGAGGAAGAGAACTTCGCTAAGACCATCGATGCGGGCCTTCGTATTTACAACACCATGATCGAAGAGCATAAAGCAAAGGGCGAGACGCTGTTCTCCGGCAGTGATGCCTTTAAGCTGTATGATACCTATGGTTTCCCCATTGACCTGACCATTGAAATGGCCGAGGAAGAGGGGATGACGGTAGACCAGGAGGGCTTTAAGGCCCTTATGGAAGAGCAGCGTGTCCGTGCCAGAAAGGCCCGGGAGGCTCTGGGTGATTTGGCCTGGGCTGGCATTGATCTGGGCCTGGACGGCACCCCCACCACCTTTACCGGCTATGATAAGCTGAGCGATCAGGGTAAGCTCCTGGCCATTGTGGCCGAGGGCGAGCTGTGCTCCTCCATCCGGGAAGGGGAAGAGGGCATCCTGGTTCTGGACAAGACCCCCTTCTATGCAGAAATGGGCGGCCAGAGCCCGGACTTCGGCAAGATCACTCTGGGTGATTGCGTCTTTGAAGTGACCAATGTGCAGAAGGATAAGGCTGACAAGTATCTGCACCATGGCAAAATGCTGTGCGGTAAGCTCAGTGTGGAGGATACCGTTACTGCCACGGTGGACAAGGAGCGGAGAAGTGCCATTTCCCGTGCCCACTCTGCCACCCACCTGCTCCAGGCTGCCCTTCAGAAGGTGCTGGGCGACCATGTGCACCAGGCTGGTTCCCTCAATGGGCCCGACCACATCCGGTTTGACTTCACCCACTTCTCCGCCATCACCGATGACGAATTGAAGGCCATCACTGAGTTTGTAAACGACGCCATCCTGGAGGGCTATGATATTACCACCCGGGTCATGGGAATCGAGGATGCAAAGAAGGAAGGGGCCATGGCCCTGTTTGGAGAGAAATATGGCGACAGCGTTCGTGTTGTTTCCATGGGGGATGTATCCAAGGAGCTCTGCGGCGGTACCCATCTCACCAATACTGCAAAGATCGGTGGCTTCGTGATTATTTCTGAGGGCTCTGTAGCCTCCGGTGTTCGTCGAATCGAGGCTGTGGTGGGCAAAGAGAACCTGAAGCTGACGGTGCATAATTCCCAGCTGCTGCGGAAGGCAGCCGCTGCCCTGAAAACTACCCCCAGTGAGCTCTATCCCAAGATGGAGCAGATGATGAAGGAGACCAAGGAGCTTCGCCAGCAGATGGATCAGATGCAGAGTAAGCTTCTCTCCTCTGATGCAGAGCGGTTCCTGTATGCTGCAAAGCAGGTTGAGGGTCTGAATGTAATTACTGCAACCCTGAATAACATGGGGGCCGGCTCCTTGCGGAAGATCGGTGATATGCTTCGGGATAAGGACGAGAAGGTGGTAGCTGTTCTGTCCTCTGTCATCGATGGCAAGATCACCTTCAACGCTGTTTGCGGCAAGGAAGCTGTGAAGGCTGGCATTAAGGCTGGCGACCTGATTCGTACTGTTACTGCCATCACTGGCGGCAGCGGCGGCGGTAAGCCTGACTCTGCCATGGGCGGCGGCAAGGATCCCCTGATGCTGGATAACGCCCTGGCTGTGGTGGATAACTTTGTTTCCGAGCACATTAAGAAGTAAGGGAGTCTGAGAATATGGATAACTGCATTTTCTGCAAGATCATGGCAGGGGAGATCCCCACCACCAAGGTCTATGAGGATGAGCTCTGTTTTGCATTTAAAGATATCGAGCCTCTGGCTCCCCAGCATTTTCTGGTGATTCCCAAACAGCACATCGCCTCTACGGCGGAAGTGGATGGAGCTATGGAGGCTGTGGTGGGTCACATCTTTGGTGTGATTGCCAAGCTCTCTCAGGAGATGGGCTTCGAAAATGGATTCCGTGTGGTGACCAACTGCGGTAAGGACGCAGGCCAGACCGTGAATCATCTCCACTTCCATGTCCTGGCTGGCAAGGAACTGGGCAGCTTTAATTGATTGTGATATTCTGTTTGGAGCCTCCTTCGGGAGGCTCCAATTTTTTTTGCTCATTTCCAGAATTATGGTTGACAAAAGTATGATTTCGTACTATGCTAGTGCACGATTGTCTGATTTCGTACTTGGAGGTGGAAGTTTGGTAACAAACAAACGAATCGAACAGCTGCATAAAATCAACTACTTGACCGCAGAAATGAATGGGCTGTACCATCAAGTGGCCCTGAAACAGGGGTTATCCGACAGTGTTTCCATGGTGCTGTATTCCCTTTTGGATCGAGGCGGCAGTTGCCTTTTGAGCCAAATCTATAAAGACAGCGGGATCAGCAAACAGACCGTGAACTCTGCCATCAGAAAGCTGGAGGCAGATGGTGTTTTGTACCTTGAGGCGGTAACGGGCCGATCGAAAAAGGTGCTGCTGACAGAGAAGGGAATGGAACTGGCCAGTAACACTGTGGGCAGATTGATGAAGGCTGAAGTAATGGCCTTTGAAGGCTGGTCAGATCAGGAAGTTGAGACCCATGTGGGACTTATGGAACGTTATTTAGAGGATTTTAGAAGTTTGATCGAGAGAATTCAGGAGGAACTATGAAAATTCAGCTTTCGGATCACTTTACATATAATAAGCTGATCCGCTTTACGTTGCCATCCATCGTGATGATTATTTTTACATCCATCTATACCATGGTGGACGGATTTTTTATCTCCAACTATGTGGGAAAAACCGCCTTTGCATCCATCAATTTGATTTTTCCCTATATTCAGATTTTAGGCGGCATGGGTACCATGCTGGGTGTGGGCGGCAGTGCCCTGGTGGCTATGACGCTGGGTACGGGCGATACCAACCGGGCCCAGAAGTATTTCACTATGATGACCTATCTGATGGCCATTGTGGGTGTGGTATGTACCTTTCTGGGCTTCATATTCTTAAAGCCTATGGCCCACATTTTTGGGGCAACCGAAAACATGATGGAGGACTGCCTGGTTTATGGTGGTACCTGCCTGGTATTTAATACGGTTTGGCTGATGCAGTATGGCTTTCAGAGCTATCTGGTGGTGGCGGAAAAGCCTAAATTCGGTCTTATGGTCACGGTACTGGCGGGACTTACCAACATGATTCTGGACTTCCTTTTCATGGCGGTGTTTCATCTGGGGGTCTTTGGTGCAGCCATGGCTACAGGACTGAGCCAGTGTGTGGGTGCACTGGTGCCCCTTTTCTGGTTTATCAGCAAGAAAAATACCACCCATCTCCGGTTTGAAAAGACAAAAATTGAGCTTGCGCCTGTGCTTCGGGCCTGCGGAAATGGCCTCTCCGAGATGCTCTCCAGTGTTTCGGGATCTATTACAGGTATTTTGTATAATCTCCAGCTGATGAAGTATGCGGGAGAAGACGGCGTGGCAGCTTATGGCGTTGTCATGTATGCGGCCTTTATCTTTATGGGGGTCTTTATGGGCTATTCCTCCGGCAGCTCGCCCATTATGGGCTATCACTACGGGGCACAGAACCACAAGGAAATGAAAAATGTAATGAAAAAGAGCATGATCCTGCTGGGCTGCTCCGCTGTTGTGCTGACCTGCGGTGCCTTTGCCTCTGCAAGCACCCTGGCAAAGATTTTTGTTGGGTATGATGCGGCGCTGTGGGAGCTGACCACCCATGCGTTTATCATCTGCTCCATACCGTTCCTGTTTATGTGGTTCAACGTCTATGCATCCTCTTTCTTCACAGCACTCAACGACGGTGCTGTGTCTGCGGCAATTTCCTTTATGCGGGCACTGGTTCTGCCTGTGACCAGCATTATTGTAATGCCT
Organism: uncultured Oscillospiraceae bacterium; assembly: GCA_964522835.1. GTDB lineage: Bacteria > Bacillota > Clostridia > Oscillospirales > Oscillospiraceae > HGM13006. Next base: position 11,332 of record CAZFXB010000005.1, on the reverse strand, counting down.
ATGATTCTGGGACTGGATGGGGTTTGGTTTTCCTTTACCAGCAGTGAACTGCTGGGGATTGTCGTTTCTCTTGTGTTTTTACTGGGGAAACGGAAGAAATATGGGTATTGATGTGTTTTTCTCGACATTTTCCCTGTAAAATGGTACAATAGGGCCAAAGAGGGGAGGGAAAGCAATGCGGATACTGATGATCGTTATGCTTTCTCTCTCTATTGGCCTAGGGCTCACACTATTTCCGGTGAAGGGGCTGTGGCTTTTTGGGGCTGCGCTGCTTGTACTGGGAGTAGTGTTTCTTGTTTTTATGAGAAGAAAAGAGCCACGGCTCACGTTAATTTTTCTGGCTGCCGGTGTTGGAATCCTGTGGGGTGTCGGTTATCAGGCAAGAATTGCGGATCCGGCACTCCAGTATGCCGGATCCACCGTGGAACTGACCGGAGAGGCCATTTCCTACAGTGTGCCAACTCAATATGGGGTGCAGGTGGATGCAGAGCTAAAATTGGAGCAGGGAACGGCAAAAGCCACACTGTGGATTTCTGAGGAACATAATTTCAAGCCTGGTGACTGGATTGTGGGTTCCTTTCGTTTAAAGGACAGCCACGCATCTGACAGCTATTACAGCTATTCTGAGGGGATTTTCCTGCTGGGGTACAGTAACGGAGAGGTTATGGTACTGCCCCAAGTCCGCATTCCTGCAAAATACTGGCCCAAGGTTGTTGCCCACAAGCTGGAGACAGCTCTGGAAAAATCCTTTGACGAGGATATTTGCGGCTATGCCATGGCGCTTACCACTGGAAACCGATCCTTGTTATCTGCCCTTTCCAAGGCTAACCTGAAGGCATCTGGGATTTATCATGCTCTGGCCCTGTCCGGAATGCACATGGCAGTATTGGTGAGCCTGGTTTCCTTTATGGTTTTGAAACGGAAACGGCGCAAGGCGTTGTTGGGGATTCCAGTCTGCCTTGTGTTTACTGTTGTGACCGGATGCAGTCCCAGTGTGGTTCGGGCTGTGGTGATGCAGTGTTTGTGCCTTTCGGCATATCTGTTCCGGCGGGAAAAGGATACGCCAACCAGCCTGTCCCTTGCTCTGGGGCTTTTGATGTTGGAGAATCCATGGTGCATCCTGAACTGGGGATTGCAGCTTAGTTTTCTATCTGTCATTGGGATCGAATTGTTTGGGGAGCGGTTTACAGCCTTCTTCCTGGGGAAGAAGAAGGGGAAATATAGACTGACGCAGACGCTGAAACGATTGGCTGCGTCCTCTCTGAGCGTTACCTTTTCTGCCATGTTAATGACCAGTCCTTTGCTGGCATTATATTTTGGCTTTATCAGTCTGATTTCTCCGGTAACCAATATTTTGACGGGCAACGTGATCTCCATTTGTTTTGAAGGAAGCCTGCTGACAGCGCTGCTGGGGCTGTTTTGCCCTCCGGCGGCCAGGGGGCTGGGCTGGTGTGTGGGCTGGGGGTTCCGATATGTGGAGCTTGTGGCAGCATGGATGGCTCGGGTGCCCTTTGGACAGCTGTATACGGATAGCGTCTATGGCCTTTGCGTGGTGGTTATGCTCTATGTAGGCTTTGGAACGGTGTGGAAATCAAAACGAAAGATCATTCCGCTTTCCTGTGCGGGCACTGTATTTGCGGTTTGTATGCTGCTGATTATGCTGGAAGGGCTTGCTCCATCAGTGACAGCGCTGGATGTGGGCCAGGGGCAGTGTGTTTTGCTGCGCAATAGAGGCAGCACCATGATGGTGGACTGCGGAGGCAACAATGGAAACCCAGGGGATACAGCCGCAGAATATCTGAATGCAGTTGGAGAAACCAGTCTGGATTTGTTGATACTCACCCACTTCGATGATGACCACATCAATGGAGTTTCTGAGCTTATGGCACGGGTGCCTGTGAAGGGACTGGCTGTGCCGGAGGCAGCAGGGGAGGAACGGGATGAGGTGATACGGCTGGCGATGGAAATGGCGGTGCCTGTCTATGTGATCCGCCAGGACACCACAGTGTCCTTTGGGGGAGATCCTGTGACTCTGTATGCCCCTGTGGGGGATCACTCGGACAATGAATCCGGACTGAGTGTGCTGGCAGATCTTCAAAATTTTGAGGTGCTCATTACTGGGGATATGTCCGAGACAACGGAAGCGATTCTGCTCACAAGCAAGGAGATTCCCCAGGTGGATGTGCTTCTGGCTGGTCACCATGGGGCCAAAACCAGCACGTCGGAACGGCTTCTACGGGAGACTGCACCCGGATATGTGATAATCAGCGTTGGAGAGAATCGGTATGGTCACCCCACAGAAGAAGTGCTACAGCGAATCGAGCACCAGGGATCCATACTGCGCCGAACGGATCAAGACGGTAATGTTACCATCAAGGGGGAATAAATCATGGCAAAAACAAAAAAGGATGTCCCGGATGGGTATCAGCTATTTAAGGACGATTTGAAATCCGGAGAATTCCGGAGCATGTATGTGTTTTATGGGGAAGAGGATTATTTGATTGAAAGCTGTCGAAAGGCGCTGAAAAAGAAGCTTGTGGATCCGGTGACAGAGGATTTTAATTACCATCGGTTTACCCAGGAGAATTTCTCCATCTCTGCCTTTCAGGAGGCGGTGGAGGCCCTTCCCATGATGGCAGAGCATTCCATGGTGGAAGTGACGGATGTGAACTTCTTCGGGTTCCCGGAGGCAGACCGGAACGCCATGGGCGAGATTTTTGGAGATATTCCGGAGTACTGCACCATTTTGTTTGTCTTTGATGCGGTGGAGTGGAAGCCGGACAAGCGATTTAAAAAGCTCTATGGAGCCATGGATAAGGTTTGCAGTCAGGTGGCTATGAACAGGCAGTCCGAACGGGAGCTGATTCCCTGGATTCGACGGCAGCTTGCGGCGGGGAAAAAGGTGATGCAGGATGATCTGATCCGATATCTCATTATGCAGACCGGAGGCTCCATGACCAGCCTGGCGGGGGAAATCAATAAGCTAATCTGCTTTACGGATCAGCCGGAGATCACCCGGTATGACATCGATCATGTGGTGATTCCGGTGCTGGAGGCAGCGATTTTTGACATTACCCGAGATATCGGAAATCGGGACTTTGATTCGGCCCTCCAGAAGCTGAGAGACCTTCTGCGGCAGGATACAGAGCCCATTGTGATTAACGCTGTGATTGGGCGGCAGATGCGGCAGATGTACACGGCGAAGGTGCTATCTGAAAGCGGAAAGGGGGCTTATGAGCTGAGCCAGCTTTATGGCATCCGGGATTTTGCGGCCCGGCAGGTTTATGACCAGGCTCGTGGCTACAAAAAGCAGCAGCTTCGGTCAGGATGCCGCCTTTCTGCCGAGACGGATTATCAGATGAAGTCATCCGGTATCAGCGGGGAAGCTCTGCTGGAAAATCTGGTGCTCCAGCTGGGCCAGATGGGAGGCAGAGCATGATCCGGATTCAAGAGGCCATTCTGGTGGAGGGAAGATATGATAAGATTGCCCTGAGCCAGGTGGTGGATGCCCCGATTTTTGAAGCACAGGGTTTTGGCATTATGAAGGATCAGGAGAAAATACAGTTTCTTCGAAATGTGGCTGAAAAAAGGGGACTTATTGTTCTGACAGACAGCGATGGAGCTGGATTTGTAATTAGAAACCGGCTCAAAAGCATGATCCCCAAGGACAAGCTGCTGCAAGCCTATATCCCCCAGATCTCCGGGAAGGAAAAACGGAAGAGAAAGCCCGGGAAAGAGGGGCTCCTTGGAGTGGAGGGGATGCGCCCTGAAATTATTGTGGAGGCACTTCGCAAGAGCGGAGCGCACTTTCTGGGAGAAAATGTACCCACGGAAAGAGATTCTATTACCCGGCAGGATCTGTTCGCACTGGGGCTTATGGGGGGCGAAGGAAGTCGGGAAAAGCGTGATGATGTAAAAAAGCAGCTTGGTCTGCCATCTCATCTGGGGACAAACGGTTTTTTGGATGCACTGAACCTGATGATGACCCGTCAGGAGCTGGAGGAGCTCCTGAAATAATCGGAGCTACGAAAAGGGGGCACAACTGCGCCTTGCATCTGTTCTTTCGTTGTGGTATCATATCTAAGTAACTTTTTCAAAGGATTTGATTACATGGAATATGCAAAACGTATGGAGCTCTTTGGTGAGTCCGTATTTACAGTGATGAAGAATCGTCGCACCGCAGTGGAAAGCAGGGGCATGGAGGTCATTGATCTTTCCATTGGTGCCCCCAATATTCCCCCAGCGCCTCATATTACAAAGGTACTCAGTGAAGAGGCGTTGAAGCCGGAGAACTATCTCTATGCCATTGTGGATCAGCCTGAGCTGTTGGATGCGGTGATTGATTGGTACAAAAACCGCTACGGCGTGGAGCTTAGTCGGGAGCAGATCACCTCGGTGCTGGGCTCTCAGGAGGGCCTAAGTCATATTGGACTGTCCCTTATCAATGAGGGGGATGTGGTGCTGCTGCCGGAGCCCTGTTATCCCGTGTTCCGGGACGGAGCAGCTCTGGCTGGGGCAGAAATCCACTATATGCCCCTTCTGGAGGAAAACGATTATATCATCGATCTCAAAGCCATTCCGGAGGAGCTTGCCAAAAAGGCAAAGCTGATGGTGGTGTCCTACCCCAATAATCCCACCTGTGCGCTGGCACAGGACAGCTTCTATGAGGAATTGATTGCATTTGCAAAGAAATATGATATTGTAGTGATCCATGACAATGCTTATTCGGAGCTTGTCTACGATGGCAATACCTGCGGCAGCTTTCTGCGGTTCCCCGGAGCTATGGAGGTGGGCGTAGAATTTAATTCCCTGTCCAAGACCTATGGACTGGCTGGAGCCCGGGTGGGCTTCTGTATTGGACGGCAGGATGTGGTCAGTGGACTGCGCACCCTGAAATCCAATCTGGACTTTGGCATTTTCCTGCCGGTTCAGAAGGCCGCTGTGGCCGCCATCACCGGCGATCAGTCCTGTGTGCAGGAGGTACGGGATGCCTATGGGGCCCGGCGTGATTACCTGGTGGAAGAGCTGGGGAAGCTGGGCTGGGAAATCAAAAAGCCTGCGGGTACCATGTTTGTTTGGGCGAAAATCCCGGCTATCTGGGATAGCAGCGAGGAATTCTGCATTGCCATGCTGGAACGGGCCGGCGTATCCATCACCCCTGGCAGCGCCTTTGGTGCTCTGGGTGAAGGCTATGTCCGCTTTGCTCTGGTTCGCACGGAGGAAGAAATGCAGCGGGCCTTTCGGCGTATTGCAGAAAGCGGCGTGTTGAACGGTAAATAATCTTTGGAGGTTTCAATATGACAGGTTCTCAGAAAAGTTCCATTACAGTCTTTCTTATGAATGAGGGACGGATGCTGCTCAAGTGCATTGGTGACAAGATGATCTCACCCAGCTTTTTTATGAACGGCTCCTATGATCCCGACACCCTGGGGTATGTCCAGGACAAACTGCTGTCTGAGTATGGTATGACCACCAGCTCCCTGGAGGAGCCCAAGCTTCGCTATATTACCCTCCGTGTGGTAGGGGATGAGCTGCGGGAGAATTTCTTCTATTTTGCAGAAACACGGGATGAGCTTGGCATTTCTCCCATCGGTAATCTGAAATGGATTCCCTTTGGTGATCTTGTCTCCATGGAGATGCCCAAAACCGTTCAGGGGGTGCTGAAGCACTATCTGGAGGTCGGTCGCAGCAACGAGCGGGTTTACTGCGGTGTTGTGAAGCAGAAGGGTGTAGCCATCAGCGAGCTGGAAGAATTCTGATACTGAAAGAGCTGCTTCGGCAGCTCTTTTTTGTACGACAAATGTGTTGAAAATGTGTAAATAAGGTGGACAAAACGTGAAGGGAGAAGTATAATTAGTCTGGCAATATTTGATGAAAAGGGTTGAAGCAGGTCATGGTACAGCGGAATAACGAAAAAATAAAAGCCTTCCTGGGTGATTTGATACCGGGTGGGGTTCTCTCCTTCGGTGGCTGTTTTTTGCTGCTGCTTTATGCCCCGCTGGAGCTCTTTTTTTCTAATCTAGAGGAGTTTAAATTCGGATTCGGCCAGCTGTTTCCGCTGCTGCTATGCCTGTTTTTGATTGGCTTTGCGGGCTGTCTGGTGGTGCTGCTTATCAGCCGGGGGCTTTACCGGCGGCTCTATGATGTGGTGCTGTGTGTCGGCTTTGTGGCGTTTCTTTGTACCTATATTCAGGGAATGTTCCTTTCCGGTGCATTGCCTGCGCTGGATGGTGAGGCAATCCGCTGGGGACAATATAGGGCGCAGCACATTGGTTCTGTGGTGCTTTGGTTGGTAGTAGGAACAGCGGTGGTGCTTTTGGCAAGATTTCTCCATAGACAACGGGTTTTTAAGCTGATTACCGGGGTGTCCCTGTTTCTGACCGCAATTCTGCTGGTGACGGGAATATCGGTAGGTCTGATGAACCAGGGATTTTCCACAAAGGTTTCTACAGTGATGACGGTGGATGGAGAATTTACTATGTCACAGGATGAAAACATGGTGATTTTTGTGGTGGATGCCACCGATGGTCAGACTTTTCTGGATATGCTGGATGAATCGGAGTTTGGGAATATTTTAGAGGATTTTACCTTTTATCCTGACACGGTGGGGGCTTATCCTTTTACCAAATATGCCATTCCCTATATCCTCCACGGGCAGTGGTATGAAAATCAGACCGACTACTACGGGTTTACCAATGAAGCTATGGAAAAATCGCCCCTGCTTCAGCAGCTTAGACAGGAGAACTATCGCATGGGGTTTTACGACGGAGATGCTGCCTATGTGGGCGGCAGCTCTGTTGATGGGGTAGAAAATGTCTGTGAATTTTCCTTTGAGATTGGAAAACGCCGTCAACTCCTGAAGGAAGAGCTGAAGCTTGTGTGGTATAAATATGCCCCCTGGCCGCTGAAGCCTCTTGTTCGGGTGGATATGGATCGATTTTCCCAGGTGCTTCGGGTGCCCCAGGGGGTAAGCCCTTATTTATGGAAAAATCCCTATGTGTATGAAGCCATCGGGAGCCATGAGGTTACGCTTGTGCCGGAGAAGTGCTTCCGCTTTTTTCACATAGAGGGTGCTCATGTACCCTTCCGGTACGATAAGAACGTGAATGTGATCCAGGACGGAACCTACGAGGGGAATATGGAGTGTACCATGACGGTGGTTTCCGCATACCTCCAAAAGCTGAAGGATGCAGGCGTTTATGACAATACCGCCGTTGTGATATTGGGGGATCACGGCTACGATAATTTCCGGGATACCCCTCTGTTGGGACGGATGAATCCCTTCCTGGCCATTAAGGGCAGGGGAGAGCAACACCCAATGGAAATATCCCAGGCTCCGGTGTCCTATGAAGATCTCCAGGAGATTTACGGAAGGCTGCTTAAGGGAAAGACGGGGGCTGAGATTCCCCTGTATGGGCCGGGCGTACAGCGTCAGCGACGGGTGCTGTTTTACCACTATCTCAAGGAGGGCTATATTGCAGAGTATTTGCAGACAGGCCACGCCTTTGACACGACAACCTTTGTATCCACCGGAAAGGAATTCTATCGATAAAAAAGCTGCCATTCCAATGATCTGGAATGGCAGCTTACTTTACATTTTTTGCTTTAGGATTCCCTTGGCGCAGTCGATTGCGTCATCCGGGATGGGTTCCTCAGAGTATCTGGCCTTGTTGTAGTAGGCCATAAATTCTGTGAAGTCTTCCTCCCCGGGATATTCGGCCTTTAGCACCTCGTTGGGGGTCATGGCAGTGGCCTTCGGGGTACGGCGGATGACACTTTTGAGCATTTGCTGGTAGGTAAATCGAACCTTCATCCGGTTATCTGGGAAGTCGTCAATCTTTTGGGGACGCTCCCGGATCTTTTTCAGGGTGTTTTTCAGCCGATTTCCAGTATCCTTCAGCATCTGCTTGGCATCGAACAGGTTTTCGGTTTCATCCACAAAGTCCTCGTCCTGGACGGGGGCGAATTTGTCCCGCAGATCTCTGAGCCATCCGGGCAGCTTAACACCGGATTCCCGGAGCTTGTGGAAAATCTTTACGGCCATATAGAGCAGCACCAAAAGTACAATGACAAAAGCGAAGATTTCCACAGCAGTGGTGATCCAGCTGGCCTCGCCCTTGGGTTCGGCGTTCAAAATGCTGTCCTCAGCCACGGTCTCGGAAACGCCCTCTTCCACATCATAGCCATAGCTGCGGCGCTCGAACAGACCAATAAAGAATGCAAACAGGGAGATGATAAACCGAATTACATAAGAGAAGCCGGCGGAGAACACCTGGAAGATGGGATAAATGTTGGAGATAAAGGCTGCGATGATTACGAAGCCTGTGACCAAGAAGAAATTACCCATCTGCATTCCGGCGGGGTAAGTGACCCGCTTAGAGCCGGTGCCCCGGTGCATACTGCGGCGAAGGCCCTTGGCACTGAAAGCATAAAGAGTCAGCAGAAAGTACACGATGGCGATAATGCTGACAAAATTGGTAACCGTGCTGTCCCATTCAAAGCCGGTGCAGCAGATCAGCACCAGAATGTGGAGCAGAATGCCGCTGACGGCCATGGGGGCATATACTGCATACCCGGCCTTTCTGGCAGAGAAGAAGAAAAACAGGGAGAAAAACAGGGTAAGGAGTGTGATGAGCACGGTAATCAGGGTGGTGCCGGAGCACAGCAGCAGAGCGGCCACAGTGGACACTACAGCACCCACACCGGAAAGGGCCATGGCGACACCCATAGGCTTTGTCATGGAAATTCGGCCCATCAGAAATCCGAATACGGAAACAGCCGGAATCAGACAATGACTATAGAGAGGATAATGGCACATTTGCTCTATGAGTACACCCAGAGGGATCACAAAGATCAGTGCCATCACAAAGTTAATGACTTCAAACAGCGTCCGCTGCATCGATATCTTCAAAATTGATGGCCTCCTTCCTCAGTGTGATATGGGTGACAGAGTTGCCCTTGCGCCGAAGCTCGTCACAGCGACGGTCGAAGGCTGCATTCCAGAAGGCGGAGAATACCAGAATATCGGTTTCGCTGGTGTCGTTCTCCACCAGACGCTCCAGGGTGCGGTAGATGGACTCGTGCTCCTTAAATTGGAGCCCTGCCAGAGTTTCCAGAATGTGATTCATCTGGGCGGCGTTACAGGCGGGATCAATGGAGATGGACACATCCGGTGCATAGGAGATGGTGGCGTTGGAGTAAACACCTACCTCCATATTATTATTGATGGCCCAGTTGCAGATGGTGGCCACACAGCGGACACCATACTCCATCTCCTCCTGCTGCTTTTCCGAGAGCACACCCCAGAAGTTGTCCTCCGGGTCAATGTTCAGAATAATCAGCAGACGGGGGAATACGGTATAGTCGTGGGTCTTTACCTGAAGAGAACCGGATTTTGCGGATGCTTTCCAGTGGATATCCTTCCGACTGTCACCCAGCTGATAGCCCCGGATTCCGTTGATGAGGATGGGATCCGGGAAGATCCACCGTTTTACCGAGATGTCGCCCTGCCAGCGAAGCGCCTCGTCCGGCAGCTCGTCCTCCCCCAGAATACTGGGATATACGAAAAGCTTTGCATCGGAGTGGGCCTCCTGGCTGACGGTGTTCAGACCGAACAGGTCGCCTACTGTGAGGGATGTAATGGAGAGGTCATAATAGCCCCGGCGGACACAGTGAACGTTATAACGCCGGGTGATCCGGCTGTAGGGCCGAAGGTAGAATACACTCCGGTGGAACCGGTCGTCCAGGACCTCCAGGTTTTCCTGAGAGCGGAACCGAAGCCAGGGGGAGAGCTTTGACTCGACCCGGAGCCAGGGCAGGGGGGTGAGCTTATTGTTGGCAATGATCTCAGAGAGGTCAATGTTTTCCCCTTCGAAAACGGCGTTCTTACTCAGTTTACGCTCATATTTCAGGTGCCGAAAGGCCACTTTTGCAAAGTATTTGGATTGCAGAATGGCAAGAGCACCGACGATGATAATAAGCCATACGGCAGCTGTCATATCCTGTCACCTGACCTTACAGCTTCTGGGTGGTGGATTCGGTGGGGGCGGGGACAGAAGAGAGAATCTTGTGAACCAGTTCCGCAGACTTCTTAGCGGAGTTATACTTCACCTTCAGAATCAGTCTGTGTGCGAACACAGGCTCTGCCAGGGCCTTTACATCGTCAGGAAGCACATAATCACGGCCGTGAATGGCAGCGTAAGCCTGAGCAGCGTGGAGCATGGCCAGCATACCACGGGTAGAGATGCCCAGCTCAATATCCTCGTGGTGGCGGGTAGCCTCCACCAGATCAACGATGTACTTCTGAATGGGCTCAGAAACCAGAACCTTGGAAATGGTGTTCTGGATCTCAGTGATTTCCTCACCGGTGGCTACAGCATCCAGAGATACCAGAGGAGAACCGTTGATATAATTGGTGAGAATGCCCACACTCTCCTCAGCAGAGGGATAGCCCAGAGTCAAACGAACCAGGAATCGGTCCAGCTGGGCTTCCGGCAGAGCGAAGGTGCCGGAGGATTCCACCGGGTTCTGGGTGGCAATGACAAAGAAGGGGGAGCCCAGGGGCCGGGTCTCGCCGTCCATGGTGATCTGCTTTTCTTCCATACATTCCAGAAGGGCAGACTGGGTTCTGGGGGTGGTACGGTTGATCTCGTCGGCCAGAAGAATGTTGGTAAAGGCAGGGCCGGGCTGGAAGTCAAATTCGCCGGTTTTCTGGTTGTATACGCTAAGACCTGTAATATCAGAGGGCAGCAGGTCGGCAGTGAACTGGATTCGCTTAAAATCACACTGGATAGACTTGGCCAGGGACTTGGCCAGAACAGTTTTGCCCGTACCGGGGACATCATCCAGCAGCGCATGACCGCCTGCAAACAGGCTCACCAGAACCAGGTCGATCTCGTCCTTCTTGCCGATGAGTACCCGGCTGATGTTGTCGTTGATTCTCTGTGCAACAGCACCGATGTTTTTGATTTCCATGTAAGACAGCTCCTTACCCTATATTTCTTTCATGTTGTAACGTTACGACAAAAACGGAATGGAAGTCGTAAACGAAATACCATCATTATACACAAAAATACAGTGGAATGCAATTCATATCATAGTTCTTATGTGAAGATTTTGTGTGTTTTCGTCCAGGCAGGCCATGTCTGATTTTGACCTTGTGACCAAATGTGACAAAAAACGCTGTATCAGAGGAATGATTTAATGTGATAAAGAAAAAGTTGAAAAACCACTTGACAAATTGCACCGGGAGGATTATAATGCAGGCAATAGAAAACCGATGAGCAGGATTAGTAGCCCTGACAAAGCTTTCAGAGAGCCGTGGATGGTGGGA
>CAZFXB010000004.1:0-26565 GCA_964522835.1 uncultured Oscillospiraceae bacterium | reverse complement strand
ACATGAAAGAGCTCCTGCTTTATATGGCACAGAATCTGGTGGATCATCCCGAGGCCGTTACTGTGACGGAAATCTCCGGAGAGGAAACCACCCTCGAGCTCCGTGTTGCACCTGAGGACATGGGTAAGGTCATTGGCCGTCAGGGCCGGATCGCAAAAGAGATCCGCACCATCATCAAGTCGGTGGCGCAACGCAAGGGCCTGCACGTCAATGTAGAGATCATTGGCTAAGAATAGGATGTACAGTTTTTGCTGTACATCTTTTCTTTTTTTACGGAAATACTTGCATTTTCGATATACGGCGTTATAATAAAAATGATATTTTGGCAGAGTAGAGATCTGCGGGTCAAGTGTCCGGAGGACGGGGAGTTGTCTCTGGAACGAAAAAAGGTGCCCTTTTGCCGTGCAGATCTCGCATCCCGCTGTCACATACCGGATTCCTTCCTCTATGTGGCAACCTGTTGCCATGGGAGGAATTTTTTTATGGATGAAAGCGTTTTTTCAAAGAGTTATTGGAAACAATCCGCCGGAGAGCTGAAGCGTCTTAGGATGCTGACCTTTGGGGCCCTTCTCTGCGCCCTCAGTATTGCCATCAGCGGCCTCTACATTGTGGTGGGGGAGAATCTGCGGGTCTATTTTACGTTCTTTATCACTGCCGTGGGTTGCAGCGTCTATGGCCCGGTGGTGGGGATGCTGGCAGCGGCGGTGACGGATACTCTGGGGTATATTATGTTCCCTTCTGGTGCCTATTTTCCCGGGTATATGCTGTCGGAAATGCTGGGAGCGCTGATCTACAGCCTGTTTTTGTATAGGAAAAAGATCACGGTTTTGCGGATCTACGGGGCCAAGCTGCTGGTGAACCTGCTGGTAAATGTGGCATTGGGCTGCCTTTGGAGCAAAATCCTGTATGGACAGGGGTATCTTTATTACCTGGTGAAAAGCCTGATTAAAAACACTCTGCTGCTTCCTCTGGAAGTCATCAGTCTTTCGGCACTTTTTGCTCTGGTGATTCCGGTGTTTTCCCGGTTTGGGCTGATGGGAAAGCAGGATGGGGCAGATTTGGCACAACTACAGGTATCATCCTCTGTGATTCCGGTGCTTGGGATCAGCTGTTGTCTGGGAGGAATTTGCAGCGGATATTACTGGTATATGGTAAAAAAAACGGTGTTCCTTCTGCTGGGAATTATCTTGATGGGGATGGGAGCAATACTGCTCCTGTGGAGACGGCACAAAGAGAAAAAATAGGCGTGTGGACACAGTGGGGACACATGGAGCGCTTACCATAGTGCTATCTTAATTGAGAGAGGCAGATAGATATGGAACGATACGACGGAAAGACCAGACGGGATGATTATATCAAATACGGTCTGATTACCCTGGGGGTGTTGGTGGTGCTGGGGCTGCTGATCTGGTTTACTGGATTTATGAAGGCACGGCGGCAGTCTAATCCGGATTTTTTGAGGAGCTGCCGGAGGAACTGGCCAGCGAGAAAAGTGCCGATGGCTACGATATTTCCGGTGCTCCCTTCTGGAGCCAGATCGGTCTGGAGGACATTCCCTTCTACGCCTGTGTGCTGGACAATGGAAATCAGGAAGAAATGAGCTTTGCAGAACAGGTGATTTTTGCTCTGAAAAATGCAAATGTGACTTTGTGGTAGAATTTTTTAGAACAATGCAATATTTTGCTTTCTTTTGCGTCTTACTAGGTGAGATACAAAATGAAAGGTGTGCGGCGAAATGAAAAAGAGAATCATTGCTATGCTTTTGGCTTTGGGGCTGCTGCTGTCCGGCTGTGGAGGAGAGAAGCTTTCCCTGAAATCGAAGGACTTGATGGCCGGAGTCAAACCACAAAACGTGGACACCATTGGGGTGGAATCGGTGGGAGCGGTGGAGTTTGGAATCCGGCTTCTGGAGGCCAGCGGAGAAACCGGGAAAAACGACCTGATTTCCCCTCTGTCCATTTTAGCAGCCCTGGGCATGACCATGAACGGTGCCCAGGGGGAGACCCTACGGCAGATGGAGGATACCCTGGGCATGAGCCAGGAGGCGGTGAACGCCTATATGAAGGAGCTGCTCACGGCCCTGAACAGACGGAAGGAAGGCGGGGTACACCTGGCCAACGCCATCTGGTTCAAGGACGATTCCAAATTAAAGGTGGAGCCGTCTTTTCTCCAAACCAACGCAAATTACTATGGGGCAGATGCCTATGAAGCTCCCTTTGATGAGAGCACCTTGGGGGATATCAACGACTGGGTTTCTTACCGAACAAACGATATGATTGAAAACATTCTGGACAGAATTCCCGAGGATGCCCTTATGTATCTGGTGAATGCCCTTTCCTTTGAGGCTCAGTGGCAGAATGTTTACTATGATACGGCGGTTCGGGACCGGGAGTTCACCCGGGAGGACGGAACAGTAGAGCCGGTGGAACTGATGTATGACGAGGAGTTCAACACCTTTTTGGAGTGTGACAATGCCACCGGATTTTTGCGGCATTATGAGGGCGGGGACTATGCCTTTGCCGCCCTGCTGCCCAATGAAGGGGTCAGCCTGGAAGAAGTGCTACAGAATCTTACCGGAGAAGCACTGTGCCAGATGGTGGAGCAGGGGGAATACTGCTCTGTCTACACAGCAATCCCCAAATTTGAGGCCCAAAGCAGCTATGAAATGAGCGAAGATTTGAAGGCGATGGGTATGGTGGATGCCTTTGACTGGAGAAGGGCAGATTTTTCGGCCTTGGGGACCTACGAAGGAGAGGGAGAGAACATCTGTATCAGCCGGGTGCTCCACAAGACCTTTATCTCCGTGGGGGAACAGGGCACAAAAGCCGGTGCCGCCACAGTGGTGGAGATGGCGGCGGAGGGGGCAGCTATGACGGAACCTCGGGAAGTAATCCTGAACCGGCCCTTTCTGTATATGATCCTGGATACAAAAACCAATATGCCTCTGTTTTTAGGTACCCTGTATTCTGTACAGTAATATGAAAATGCAAGTCCGCATTCCAAGCAGGTCGTTCGGAATGCGGACGATTTCTTTTTTTGTGGGGAGACGATTTGAACACGAAATGTTCACATTGTGCATAAATATTGACAAGGAAAGTGGAAATTCATATATTGGATTTGTTCAAAATAACAGCGAAGGAGGAATTTGAATGAAAAAAGCCCAGCGTATTCTTGCACTGACCTTGTCCATTGTGATGGTGTTGCTGCTGCTTTCCGGCTGCGGCGGCACGGGAACGGATACCCCGGCCTCCGGTCAGGCTCCCCAGTCTGAGGCACCGGCCCAGGAAGCATCCGATTCGGCCCCTCAGCAGGCAGAGGCCCCGGAAGAAGCCTCTCAGGCAGAAACGGCAGAAGCATCTCTTGTGGAAACGGCACCAGAGAAAGAGCCATCGCCCTTTACCGGCTCCACTGTGGTAGGGAATACATACCCGGTGGGAGACCCGGAGAACCCTACTGCCTTTTCCCTGTTTTCCGTATGGGGCATGGGCTTTGATGAGTTCCTGGACTCCTGGAATTCTCTCCCTCGCCTGAAGGAAATCTCTGCCGCCACGGGCTGCACCATCGATTTTCACGAAGTATCCCAGACCGGTGCCACGGAGCAGTTTAACCTGATGGTGGCCTCCGGAGATATGACGGATATTATTCAGGCAGCAGACTACTATGTGGGCGGCCTGGGTGCGGCTTACGACGATGAGGTGATTATTGATCTCTCTGATATTATCGAAGAGAATGCGCCCATTTATTATGATCTTCTGATGAACCACACCAATGACGCCACCCGGGATACGGTTTTGACCGACGGACGGCACCTTTCTATGAATACCCTGAAGGATGAAGTGGTCAGCGACATGGGTCTGGTGGTTCGTGGTGACTGGCTGGAGGAGTTGGGCCTTGATACCCCAGAGACTTTGGATGAGTTTACCGATATGCTCTACGCCATCCACGATAAGCACGGATGTCAGCAGACCCTGTACGTGAACAGTACCGGAGAAATCCCCTATATGGACGGTGTGTTCGGTGTCAGCATTTTTAAGGTCAACGGCTCTACAGATATTTCCCCCTATGTGATGGATGGGAAAGTGACCTCGGCTCTGCTCAGTGACGACTACCGGGAGTTTGTAGCGTATGTCCGCCAGCTCATTGCCGACGATATTATCTATAAAGACTTCTTCACCAACGCCTCTGACGATATGGCTACCTGGGGCAGCGTTTCCGCAGGAGAGACTGCCGTGTGGCGCATTGGTGCCGATTCCATCCATAAGATCCCAGAGTATACCGAGGATCCGGAATCCTACGCTACCCCCATTCCCAAGCTGGTGAAACATGCGGGTGATAAGTATCTTATGGGCAATCAGGTGGCCTACGCAGACAACAAGGGCTATTCTCTGACCAACTGCTGCGAAGAGCCGGAGCTGGCACTCCAGTTCTTTGACTGGTTCTTTACCGATGAGGGTGTGCTTATCAGCAACTACGGCCTGGAAGGGGAGACCTTTGACTATGATGCCGAAGGCAAGCCCATGTACAACGACTTTATCCTGAACAATCCCAACGAAAATCTCCACATGATGTTTGCGGTGATCCTGAATACCTTTAACCAGGCACCTATGTACAACATTGTGTCCAAGATGTGGGTGGGCTACACCGCCGAGGAGGAGGAGGCCATCCACCTCTGGAGCGATACCACAAATGACGACACCTCCCGGTCTCTGCCCACCGCAGCGGCCCTGTCCACCGAGGAGACCAGCCAGATCTCCAACGAGATCACCGCTGTCATCAGCTATGCCTCTGAGGAGCTGCTGAAGTTTATGACCTCTGCCACAGAACTGAATGACGACACCTGGCAGAGCTTTAAGGATAACTGCCTGTCCCAGGGGCTGGACAAGTGTCTGGAGGTATACAACAACGCCTATCAGGAGTATTTGTCCGGTGACCGGGCAGCAGCGGCTACCGCCCCCGGAGCACCCCCGGATGGCGGCGGCGGAGCACCTCCCGAGGGGCCTCCCCCCGATTAACTGCATGATGATTTGGAGCGGCCCAGCTGGGCCGCTCCCTTTTTTGACCATTGACAAATCCGGTTCATTCCGTATAATTAAATATAGAATGAACAATGGTCATTTTAATAAAAAATTAAACCCACCACACCAAAGCTTAAACACTCCTTAATTGCAATTAGAGCCGCAAAACGGTACAATCGAAGCAAGAGAGGAGGGAGCGCTTTGGAAACCAGAAACAAGTGGATGGCGCAGGGGGCCTTTCTGCTGCTGGTGATAGGGGGTACCGTTTCCGGTCTGCTGGATACCTTCGATGGGAAGGTGGCCCGGAGCAAAAAGAATCGTACCGAGGACGAAAAGCTCTACGGTATTCAGCTGGACTCGCTGGCAGATGTAATCTGTTTCGGCGTATTTCCCGCCATGATCTGTTATCTAATGGGGGTTCGTGGTCTGCTTGGGGGTGTGGCCATCGCCTTTTATGGGCTCTGCGGTGTGATTCGGCTGGCCTATTTCAATGTGCTGGAGACGGGCCGTCAGGCTGACCCGGAGGCTGGGGAAAAGGTGTATCACGGGCTGCCCATTACATCCATTGCGGTGATTCTGCCTCTGACCTTTTTGCTGGGATTCCTGGTTCCGGGAAAAATCTTCCCCATGATTCTTCTGGGAATGCTGTTTTTGGTGGGGTTACTCTTTATTGTTGACTTTAAGCTTCGCAAGCCGAAAAACTGGATGCTGGCAGTGCTCATTGTTCTGGTGGCAGCTGCGGTTTTGGTTATCATCCTCTATTCCAGGCACTACATACCCCAAATGAATGGATTTGGAGGCTGGGCATGATTGCCCGGCGGCGAGACGGAGCCCTGGTGGAGACCTATGATGGGGAAAGGGGAATGCTTGCATTTCTCTATACCACCGGGCCAGGGAGGCTGATTTTAAAGCTGCTGATTCAGCTCTGGGTCAGCAGGGGGGGTAGGTGCATTTCTCAGTACGCCCCTTTCAAGGCCCTTGATTGGGCCCTTTGTGCGAAAAAACAATATGGATCTGTCGGATTATCCCGCCAGCGCATATTCCAGCTTTAATGATTTTTTCTCCAGAAAAATCGACCCGGCCCGACGGGCCGTTCCGGGGGATCGGCAGGTACTGATTGCACCCTGTGACGGAAAACTGACCGCCATAGAGATTGGGCAGGACAATCGGTTTTTCGTGAAGGGTGTGGTATATACTCTGGATACGCTGCTCCGGAGCTGCGATTTGGCGGAAAAATACAGGGGCGGCACCCTGCTGCTGTTTCGGCTGACGGTGGATGATTACCATCGGTACTGCTGGCCCCTTGCGGGAACCCCGGGAGAGCCTAAGCGGATCCCGGGGGTGTATCATACAGTGAACCCTCTGGCGGCAGAGAAGATGCCCATTTACCGGGAGAATACCAGAGAATATCTGGAGATTGCAACGGAGTGTTTCGGAAGGGCACTGATGATGGAGGTGGGGGCCCTGTTGGTGGGGAAAATTCAGAACCACCCCATATTGGGCACTGTGCATCGGGGACAGGAGAAGGGGTACTTCCAGTTTGGCGGTTCCACGGTGATTTTGCTTCTGGGGCCGGGGACAGTCCAGCTGGATCAGGATATTATCAGCAATTCCCGCAATGGGGAGGAAACTGTGGTAAAAATGGGAGAGCAAATCGGATATGCGACAAAAAATGGGGCATGTGTATGATCGTCATTTTGGCAAAATCCTGTCCAGAGAAGGCGCTCTGGGGCTTCTGTGCTGTTTGCTGCTGAACTGTCTTATCTACTGGGGGGCGATGATCCTCAATGAGGGAAAAGTCCTGCGGGATGCGGCTACAGTGCTGGATGGGCTGATCCCCTGCGACAGCCGATGGGTGCTGATCTATGTGGGAGCCTTTGGCTTCTGGGCTGTAAACTATATTCTGATGGCCCAGGGGGAGAATTGGTACGAAATCTTCACCGCAGATGTGGCGGCCAAACTGGTCTGCGGGGTGGTGTTTTTGATGGTTCCCACCACCAATGTACGGCCGCAGCTGGGAAATGGATTCTTTGATCTCTGTTTGAGGGGAATCTATGCAATGGATCAGCCCACAAATCTGTTTCTCTCTATTCACTGTCTGGAGAGCTGGATCTGCTGGCGTGGGATCCGCAGCCGCTGGGATATTCCCAGCTGGTATCGGGACTTTTCCTGCGTTTTTGCCATTCTGATCTGTATTTCTACACTGCTGACAAAGCAGCACGTGGTGGCAGATGTATTTGGGGGCATCCTGCTGGGAGAGGGGATGCTGTACCTAAGTCATCGATTCCATTGGGGAAGGAACCTGAAATGCTGCATAAGGGTGCTGAATGGTCTGATATTTGGAAAAGAAGCATAAAAACATCCCGCACAGTGGCCTTTTTCAGGTCGGCTGTGCGGGACGATTCTTTATTCGGTTTCTTCGGGAAGTTCCGGCTGAGACGGGGCCATGACGGCTTCAAAATCTTCCTGATTCATGGTTTCGTGCTCCAACAGATAATCGGAAACAGCTTGGAGCTTATCGATATGTTCAGTCAGAATGGCCTCACAGCGTTTGTAGCAGGAGGACATAATGGCCTCCACTTCGCTGTCAATCCGAGCAGCAGAGGTTTCAGAGTAGCTCTTGGTCTGGCCGTAATCCCGACCGATGAATACCTGACCCTCGGAGTCATAGCAGACGGTACCCAGTGCATCGCTCATGCCATACTTGGCCACCATGCTGTGGGCAATGGAGGTGGCCCGCTGAATGTCATTGGAGGCTCCGGTGGAGATGTCGGAGAGCATAATGGCCTCTGCCACACGGCCACCCAAAAGGGCCACGATCAGCTCCAGCATTTCGTTTCGGCTGTAGTAGCCGTGATCCTCTGTGGGCAGGGAAATGGTCATGCCTCCGGCAGTACCTCTGGGTACAATGGTGATCTGATGTACCGGATCATGGGTGGGGAGATTGTGCATGACAATGGCGTGGCCTGCCTCGTGGACTGCGGTAAGCTTCCGCTCGTGGGCCGGAATAACCCGGCTTTTCTTCTCGGGGCCTGCAATGACCTTGATCATGGACTCCTGGAGATCCTCCATCATAATGACAGGCCGATTTAACTTGGCGGCCCGGAGGGCAGCCTCGTTCAGCAGGTTTTGCAAATCAGCACCGGTAAATCCGGCAGTCTCCTTGGCGATGATCTCCAGATCCACATCATCGCTGAGGGGCTTGTTTCGGGCGTGTACCCGGAGAATGGCCGCCCGGCCCTTGGCATCCGGAGCACCCACATAAACCTGACGGTCGAACCGTCCGGGTCGGAGCAGGGCGGTATCCAGAATGTCCACCCGGTTTGTGGCTGCCATAACAATGACACCCTCACTGCCTGCAAAGCCGTCCATTTCCACAAGCAGCTGGTTCAGGGTCTGCTCACGTTCATCGTGACCGCCGCCCAGACCTGCACCTCGCTGCCGGCCTACGGCATCGATTTCATCGATAAAGATAATGGCTGGGGCCTGCTTTTTCGCCTGGTCAAACAGGTCACGGACACGGCTGGCACCCACGCCCACATAAAGCTCCACAAAGTCGGAGCCGGAAATGGACAGAAACTGTACCCCGGCTTCGCCGGCCACAGCCTTGGCAATCAGGGTTTTGCCGGTGCCGGGAGGGCCCACCAGAAGGATGCCCTTGGGAATTTTAGCCCCCAGCTTGGTATATTTGTCCGGATTCTTCAGGAAATCTACCACCTCCTGAAGCTCGGCCTTTTCCTCATCTGCACCGGCCACATCGTTGAAGGTGACCTTATCCTTTTCCGGGGGGCCAACCGTGGTGCGGGCTTTTGCGAATTTCATGGCGTTTTTGTCCCCGCCACCGGCGGCTCCGGCAGCCTTGTTCATCATATAGAGCCAGACACCAAGGAACAGCAGGGCAATGATGATATAGGGCAGGAACATGACCCACCAGGGGGTCTCAGATACCTTGGGATAATCGTAGTGCTCCAGAATGCCGTCCTTATACTGCTGTACCACAATATCGTTAAAATCCTCGTAGAACACGGAGAAGGAGGCAATGTTGTAGACCAGCCTGGTATCCTTCGGCTCACGGAGCTCCAGGGTCAGGGTATTGCCCGACAGAGTCAGGGCTTTGACCTGATGGTTATCAAACAGGTCGTGGATGTCGCTGTAGACATAGGCTTCCCCCTGGGGAGAACCAGAGCCGATGACCCATACGGCAACTCCGATAATGAGAAGCATGAGGAGCAGAAAGGCAAGACTGCCTTTTTGGTTTTTCAAAGAATTCACACCTTATTGTTTAGTTTAGGCCCCATAGACGCTGGGCTTCAGCACGCCGATGCAGGGCAGATTCCGATATTTCTGATCGTAGTCCAGACCATAACCCACCACAAAGGCGTCGGGAATGGAGAAGCCCACAATATCGGCCTCCACAGGTGCTTCCCGGCGGGAGGGCTTGTCCAAAAGCACCACCAGCTTCAGGCTGGCAGGATTCTGGCCCTTCAGAAGCTCCATGACAAAGCTGAGGGTTCTGCCAGTGTCCAGGATATCCTCAATGACAATAATATCACGGCCCTCAATGTCGATATCAAAGGCCTCCTTCATCTCGATCTCACCGGGACGGGTGGCCATGGCCCGGTAGGAGGAAAGAGTGATGGATTCCAGTGTGCAGGGCAGATTGATCTCCCGCATGAGATCTGCGGTGAAAACCAGGCTTCCCTTCATAATGCAGAGAAGCAGGGGGGATTTTCCTGCGTATTCCTCTGTAAGGGAATGGCCAATTTCACGGACTCGCTGTTTGATCTCCTCTTCGGTGAACATTACATAATCAAGATCACGGTTCATTTTACTTCCTCCATTCGTATTGCAGTCAAAACCAGACTGTCATCTCCGGCATTTGCGGAGAAATTGATATCTGCCCCAAGGGGCAGCACCGCTGCCAGCGCACCGTCCAAGAGCACCACTGGCAGAGTATCCCGCCAGGCGGCGGGGATTTTTTTGTCAATCAGATAGCGGGAAAGCTTTTTTGTCCCTCCGGGAAGGGTGATTCTGTCGCCGGGCTGGCGGGGCCGAAGGGTGAGATACCCCTCCGGGGGCACAGTCAGAGCCACCGCACCTTTGGGGGCGGGGCCTCTGGAGCAGGCGACCAGCCAGGGGCCAAAAGACACCTGCTGATTTGGAAGCAGGATGGTGGACTCCGGTGGAGCTGAAGACTCCTGCTTTTCGAGCAGGGCATATTCGTATTCCCTCCGGAATGTATAACCGCCAGGCAGAGAAAGACTGGCTGAGGGGGAGGGATGGCCCAAAAGAGCGATGCAGTCCTCCAGGTGTTTTCGTTGGAGCTGGGGGACTGGGTTCAGATATCGTTTTAAAACACGGAACCGCATATTCTCCGGAAGGGCCAGCAGCTTTTTGATTTCAATCCGGGAGTGGGACAATAGCCCATTGAGAGCCTCCTGGGCAGCCTGCTGGAGATATTGATCCTCCTGCAGCAGCTCCAAACACAGGGCTGATGCAGAACGGGGCAGGTTGGGGTTCTCCTCCAAAAAAAGGGGCAGCACATGGTGCCGGAGCCGATTGCGGAGACAAAAATCAGATTCGTTGCTGGAATCCTCCACATGGGGGATGTGATGCGATTCTAAATACGCCCCAATGGCCCTTCGATCCGTCAAAAGGAGGGGACGGATGATCCGATCCCGTTTTGGGGGGATGCCTGTCAGACCATGGAGGCCGGAGCCACGGATCAGATGCAGCAGCATGGTCTCCAAATTATCCTCGGCCGTGTGGGCGGTGGCGATTTTTGCGGTGGGAGAGAGACCAAGAAGATAGTCATAGCGAAGGGTTCTGGCGGCTTCCTCCAGTCCCATGTGATGGTCCTCTGCATAGGCAGCAACATCTCCGGTGCCGACGAAAAGGGGGATACCCAGGGCTTCGCAGTGCCGGGTTACAAAGGCTTGATCCCGCTGGGATTCTGCACCACGGAGCTGATGATTGAAATGGGCGGCAGAAAGCTGGAAACGGAGAACAGACTGCAATTCCAGCAGCTGATGCAGCAGGCACATGGAGTCTTTGCCGCCGGACAGGGCACAGATCACCTGCTCTCCCGGGGAAATCAGGTCATAGTCCCGGATAAACGCAAGCATATCAGGGCTCACTGTGCTTCCACTCCCGATCTGCAAAGGTGGTATACTGGGGTAGCCACTGTACCTTTACTGTGCCTGTTTCGCCGTGGCGGTTTTTTGCCACAATCAGCTCGGCAACATTTTTCTCCTCTGTATCCGGGTTGTAGTAATCATCCCGGTAGATGAAGATTACCTCGTCCGCATCCTGCTCGATAGAGCCGGATTCACGGAGATCCGACAGCATGGGACGCTTGTCCGAACGGGATTCGTTGGCACGGGACAGCTGAGAAAGGCAAATCACCGGCACATTCAGCTCCTTGGCCATGATTTTCAGGCTTCGGGAGATCTCACCGATGGCGGTAACACGGTTGTCGTTGACCTTGCCGGTGGCAGAGGTCATCAGCTGTAGATAGTCAATGATGACCAGCCCCAGGTTCTCAATCCGGCGACATTTTGCGTTCATCTCCGTTACGGTGATAGATGGGTTGTCGTCGCATCGAATGTCCGTCTGGCTTAGTGCCGAGGCGGCCACACCCAGCTTGCCCCACTCCTCGTCAGAGAGCTTGCCGGTCAGCAACACCACGTTGTCCACGAAGCTCTCGTTGGAGAGAAGCCGGGAGGCAAGCTGCTCCTTACTCATCTCCAATGAGAACATACAAACTGCCTTGTCCGTCTGTTTTGCCACCGCCAGAGCAATGTTCAGCGCCAAAGAGGTTTTGCCCATGGCAGGACGGGCTGCAATCAGCATCAGGTCAGATTTGTTCAGACCGTTGATCTTGGAGTCCAGATCCCGGAGCCCTGTAGAAAGGCCGGGAATGGCACTGTCAGATCGGGCTCGCTCTGCCAGCTGGTCGTACACATTCAGGATAATGGTGCCAATGTGCTCCAAATCCTGATTGCTCCGACCGTTTCGAATGGCGTAGATCTTTTGCTCCGCCGCATCCATGATGCTGGAGGCGGTACCCACCTCCTCGGATACCAACTGGGAAATATCGGTGGCAGCGCCGCCAATCTGCCGCAAAAGGCTTTTGTCGGCCACAATCTGGGCGTATTGCTTTGCGTTGGCGGCGGTGGGGGTAATGTCCAAAATTTGAAGCAGATAATCCCGGGTCTTTTCTTCATCATAAAGGCCCATCTGCTTCATGTGATCCATGACGGTGACCGGGTCAATCTGCATGGAGTAGTTGAACATGGTGTATAGGGTGGTGAAGATATCCCGATTCTGCTGCAAATAGAAATCATCCGGTTTCAGCATTTCCAGCATATCTGCCACGCAGCTGGGGTCAATGAGCATAGAGCCGATGACGGCCTGCTCGGCCTCCAGAGAATGGGGCATCTGGCGAACCAGAAGCTCATCCATGATTCTTCACCTCCAAGAGTTGTTTGTTGGGATCAGGCCTCGCTGACGTGTACGGAAATGGTGGCTACGATCTCGTAGCCCAGCTTTGCCTTCATGGAGAAGGAGCCAAAGGATTTAATGGGCTCGTCCTGGACGATCTTTTTCTTGTCGATGGCAATACCGAACTGCTGCTTCAGAGCATCGGAAACCTCCTGAGAGGTGATGGAGCCGAAGAGGCGGCCGCCGTTGCCGGATTTTGCCTTTACCTCTACGGTGATGTCCTGGAGTTTCTTGGCGGTCTCCTGGGCCTGGGCCTTTTCCCGGGCCTGCTGCTCGGCCTTGGCCTTGTCGTTCATCTTCATGGTGTTCACATTGTCGGCGGTGGCCTCAATGGCCATCTTCCGGGGCAGCAGATAGTTCCGTGCGTAGCCGTCGGAGGCTTCGATCATCTGGCCCTTTTTGCCTTTGCCCTTTACATCCTGTAACAGAATTACTTTCATGGTAATTGCTCCTTTCGATCATTCGCTGAAGAAATTGTCTATGGAGGCCTTCAGGGCCTCTTTCACCTCGTTGGGTGTCATATTTTTGATCTGTGCACCTGCGGTGGCCTGGTTGCCGCCGCCGCCAAGGGGCTCCAGAATCATTTGTACATTGGCCTCGCCGATGGAACGGGCAGAACAGATCACACGATCTCCATCCGGGTAGAACACAAAGGAAGTCTCAATGCCGGAAATATTTAATAGCTCATCCGCAGCCTGGGCAGCGATGATCCGGTCAGAGGTGTAGTCGAGACAGCACAGGGCAATATTGCCCCGGTACAGCTCGGCGTGCTGGATGATCTCGTACCGGGATATGGTGGCATGGAGATCATTTTGGAACAGCAGTTTTACCGCCACGGTATCGGCCCCGTTCTTTCGGAGCCATGCTGCGGCTTCAAAGGTACGGCTGCCGGTGCGGACGGAGAAATTCTTGGTGTCCAGCACAATGCCGGCAAGTAAGCTCATAAGCTCCACGGGGAGAATGTCCTCACGCTCCATGAGATACTGCACCAGCTCTGTAACCAGCTCGCTGGCAGAGGAGGCGTAGGGCTCATGGAAGTTTAAGAGTGCATTGTCAATATAGTCAGCGGCCCGGCGATGGTGGTCAATGACCGCAATGCGGCCGGAGGTCTCCAGCAGCGTGCGGGACTCCACCTGGTCAGGCCGGTTGGTATCTACCACCACAAGGAGGCTCTCTCCGTCAGAAGCCAGCGTGGCCTCTGTGGGGGAAATAAAGGCATCGTGGTACTGGGGAACCTCCAGCAGCTTGCTCAGCAGGGGATGGGAGGCGTTGTGCTGGAGATCGATGACGATCTGTGCCGGGGTACTCAGCTTGCGGCAGATGGCCATAACGCCCACTGCGGCACCCACTGCGTCCAGATCAGCATTTTTGTGGCCCATGATGTACACCTTGGAGGAGCCGGTAATGAGCTCGTGGAGGGAGTTGGCGATGACACGGGATTTCACCTTGGTGCGTCGCTCAGATTCCTTGGCCCGGCCTCCGTAGAAGGAGAAGTTGTACCGATCCTTTACGACCACCTGGTCGCCGCCTCGGGAAAGACACATTTCCAGGGCCAGTGTGGCGAACTCATAGTCCTCTTCCAGGGTGCTGCCCTCTTTTCCGATGCCAATGCTCAGTGTGGCAGGGGCACCGTATTCGTTGGTGATGGCACGAACTGTGTCCAGCACAGCGAATTTTTGAAAGATAAACCGGGGCAGCTCCCGTTCCTCAAAGAGGAACAGGTAACGGTTTCGCTCCAGCTTACGGAGAATACCGCCGGCACCGGTGGCCCAGGCAGTAATGGCATCATAGAGTTGGGCAGAGAAGTCAGACACGGATTTGTCTGACAGGTTGGAGGTGATTTCGTCGTAGTTGTCCACCAGGATGATGCTGACCACAGGCCGGGAAAGCTGATATTCGTCCCGGATATTCAGCAGCTCAGTCTCATCAATGAAATAGAGCATGGCGGCCAGATAACCAGCGTCCTGATCCTGAGAGCGGATCAGATCGCCGTAGATTCGGTAACGGCAGCCCTCCCGCATCATTTCGTCGGGGCAGGTGGTTTTCCCCTCCAGCAGCCACTGGGTGGACAGATCCGGGAAAATCTCCCCGATGTTTACCTCAAAGAGGCTCTCTTCCTGGCCGGAAACCAGCCGAAATTCCTCGTTGCACCACATGATTTCGTTGTCCTCCAGGTTGAGGATCACAGCGGGTACGGGGATACTCATTTCCTCGTTGGCCACAGAGGCCACAGAGAAGTTGGCATCCTGAAGGTATTGGGTGATATCACGGCGGCGGCGAATGGTATAGATCTGGTAGAAAATGAAAAGCCCCAGGAGAACCACCGTTTCTGCAAATGCGAGCACCGGTGCATGAAGACACCAGGTGACCAGGCAAAACAGGGTCAGCACCACAAAGTAGACAGTCAGGTTTGTGGTGAAAAGACGGGACAGCTTTTTATTCATGGCACACGGCTCCTTTCGGGGAGAGGATCATGCGAAACTCATCGTATAGATTTTAACATTATACCATATCTCACACCGGAAACTCAAGAGGCAAGCGATTTTCTCCAGGGATTTTTCGTGGGTTTCTCCACACTTTGTGGTAGACCGGAAAGAATTGAAAAATTATGTATACTTTTTTTCGGGAATGTGCTATAATACTCGGAGCAGGTTATTTTGACCTTTTTATGTGCATTATGTACGGAAGTACAATTTATATATAAGCACCCTTGCCTGGAGCCTGACAGTTCGTATTTGGCGAGACGGGGCCAAACACGGCGCTGGGCGGTAAGTGTGCTCCCATTCCTGTTCATAAGCAAATTTTGGGTATTTCCAGGGGAGATACCCTTTCGAGTTGTGCCCTAATTACATATTTTTGGCCTTTTCGGTGAGCCGCCGAGGGCCTTCGAGATTGGAGTAGTGATTTAATTTGGCTGAAAAATTGAAAATTATCCCTCTGGGTGGTCTCAACGAAATCGGAAAAAACATCACGGTGCTGGAATACGGCGACGATATGATCGTGGTGGACTGTGGACTGGGCTTCCCCGAGGACGATATGTACGGTGTCGATCTTGTGATTCCGGATGTGACCTACCTGGTGAAGAATCAGCACAAGCTCCGGGGCATCTTCCTGACCCATGGGCATGAGGATCATATTGGTGGTCTGCCCTACGTGATGGATCAGGTGCACGCACCCATCCACGCCACACGGCTTACTGCTGGACTGGTGGAAATCAAGCTGGAGGAGCATGGGCTTCTCGACACCACCAAAATCGTCACCCACGAGGCAGGCGAGATCGTAAAGGCAGGCTGCTTCAAGGTGGAGTTCATCCATGTGAACCATTCTATCGCAGATGCAGTGGCCTTCGCCATTCAGACCCCTGTGGGTGTGGTGGTGATGACCGGTGACTTTAAGATCGATCCCACCCCCATTACCGGAGATATTATTGATCTGGCCCGGTTCGGAACTCTGGGCAAGAAGGGTGTTCTGGCCCTGCTGTGTGACTCCACCAATGTGGAGCGGGAGGGCTATTCTACCTCTGAGCGGAAGGTGTCCAACACCTTTGACGGTATGTTCAAGGGCTGTGACCGCAGAATCATTGTCACCACCTTTGCATCCAATGTACACCGGATCCAGACAGTAATCAATACCGCTGCCAAGTATGGACGAAAGGTGGCGGTCACAGGCCGGAGCATGGAAAATATTTTGAAGGTTTCCATGGAGTTGGGGTATCTGGATGTGCCTAAGAATACGCTGGTGGATATCAATGCCATCAAGAGCATTCCCAAGGAGAAAACGGTTATTATTACCACCGGATCCCAGGGCGAAAATATGTCTGCGCTGTACCGGATGGCCTTCTCCGGCCATCGGCAGGTGGAGATCGGGCCTGGCGACCGGGTGCTCATTTCGGCCTCTGCCATTCCCGGCAACGAAAAGACTGTGTCCGCCGTTATCAACGAGCTGTATCGGAAGGGCGCAGAGGTGATCTATGACAAGCTGGCAGATCTCCATGTGTCCGGACATGCCTGCCAGGAGGAGCTGAAGATTATCCATGCATTGGTGAAGCCCAAGTTCTTCATCCCGGTTCACGGTGAGCAGCGGCATCTGAAACGTCATGCCCAGTTGGCTGTGTCCATGGGCATGGATCCCAAGCGTGTGGTTGTGGGGGATATTGGCAAGGTGATCGAGCTGACCCGTTCCTCCTGCAAGCTGACAGGTACCGTTCCTGCCGGTAAGATGCTGGTAGACGGTCTGGGTGTCGGTGATGTGGGCAGTGTGGTGCTCCGGGATCGGAAACATCTGGCTCAGGATGGCATGATCGTGGTTGTGGTAAGCCTTTCTTCTGAGGATGGGGATATTATCTCCGGCCCCGACATCATTACCCGTGGCTTTGTCTATGTAAAGGAATCTGGGGATTTGATGGAGGATCTGCGGCTGATTGCGGCAGATGCGGTGGAAGAGTGCATCTGCCAGAATGTGAAGGACTGGGCGACCATCAAGGCCAGCATCAAGTCCAGCCTGTCCGGCTACCTCTACAAGAACACCAAGCGGAATCCCATGATCCTGCCGGTAATTATGGAAATCTAAACAGCGGGTATTTGTACGAAAAACGATGTTTTTTGAGGATTTGCCAAAACAGGTTTGACATTTGACGCAGAAGTTATTATAGTGTATAGCGCTTGCTCGGAGGGCAAATCATTCGTTGGAAATGATGGGCTGGATAAGGCAACAGGTTGAAACACCTGTTCTTATCCAGCCCTTTTCTATCTAATGCCTCTGGTGGCGGGAGCCAGCAGTATTTGGTTTGCAATGCCTATCACGGAGCTTGTGGTAGCAATCTATGTGGCCTGGATGATGAAGCGGTGCCAGACCCGGCCAGCTGCCGTTTAGAAAGCCGGTTTATGTGATTACAGGTGTGATGAGCAAGCTAAACAGGGGCCTGCTTCCGGAACTTTGTTTCCGGGCAGATCCGCAATAACGGCTTTGAAATTCCTATTGTGCATAAAAAGCTTCCTTTTCGTATCTGAGAAGGGGGCTTTTTATTTCATTGTCCTTGATTTTATCTATTTAAAGGGGTAATATATAAAAGAGGTGAGCAGCGTGAAGAAATATGCACCCCTGTTTATTATATTGGCGGGCTGTCTGTGGGGAACCATGGGGCTTTTTGTACGTAAACTGAATGCCATGGGACTTTCGTCTATGGAAATCGTGGAGCTGCGTTGTATGATTGCGGCACTGGTGTTGTTTCCGGTGAGCTATTTTCGGGATAAGTCCTTGTTAAAAATCGAAAAACGGAATCTGCCCAGTCTGGTTTCCTCCGGTATTTTCAGCATTGTGTTTTTTAACTTCTGCTATTTTTCCACCATATCGATTATGAATCTGTCTGCCGCTGCAATTTTGCTGTATACGGCTCCGATTTTTGTAATGCTGATGAGTCTGATTCTGTTTCGTGAACGGCTGACTGGCAGAAAGGTGCTGGCACTCCTTATGGCCTTCTGCGGCTGCTGTCTGGTCAGCGGCATCATGTCCGCTTCGGCGTCGCTCTCTGCGAAAGGAATTCTGCTGGGGCTGGGCTCCGGCTTTGGTTATGCCCTTTACAGTATTTTTTCTCGGGTCAGTTTCAATCAGGGCCTTCGTTCTGTCACCATCACAGATTATACCTTTCTTTTTGCGGCGATTGGCGGAGTGTTTTTTACCGATTTTTCTGCCATCGCCGGGGCGCTGAGGCAGTATGGGCTCGAATTTTTGCTGTTTGCGCTGGTTTACACCCTGGTGACCACCGTGCTGCCATATCTGCTCTACACCGCAGGGCTTCAGCATGTGGAGACCGGAACTGCTTCGGTTATGGCCTCGGTGGAGCCCGTTGTGGCGACGATCCTGGGCTTTCTGGTGTTTTCGGAGGCACCCAGTGTTTCTGCATTGGTGGGCATTGTTCTTGTACTGGTGGCCCTTTCGGTGCTTAATTTTGAAAAAAAGACATAAACGCTGCAATTTTTCGAAGATTTTCAAATTTTCCTGTTGACAATCTTGAAAACTGTGGTATAATAAGTTTCGTTCTCCGGACGATTAGCTCAGCTGGTAGAGCATTCGCTTGACGTGCGAAGGGTCAGCGGTTCGAGTCCGTTATCGTCCACCAGATAAGAAACCCTGAAACTGCAATGGTTTCAGGGTTTCGTTTTTTTGCACAAGAAGCATCTTTGTTTACATTGATGAAAATACAGTAAAAAGTTCAAAATCCCTCTGTTCTGCCTGTGGCAGTCCAGAGGGATTTTTTGTTGTTTTTAAGGATAGACATTACTATTCTACCGGATGCAGCGTTCGGCGGCAGACGGCGGAGAAGCGGGAGGTGAGACTGTTTTCGCTGTCCTTATGGGTAATGAGCAGCATGGTGTCCTGTAGGGATTCCTCCAGGGGCAGTGTTTTTACCTGTAGATTTTCACGCTCTGCGGCTCGGGGGGGCAGCAGGCAACAACCCATGCCAGCCTCCACATAGAGCAGGGCAGAGGCGATGCTTTGGGTAGAGAGCACAATGTCTGCGGTAATGCTGTGCTCTTTCAAAACGGCACGGAGCGATGCGCCCTGCTGATCTTCCCGGAAGGGGCTGTAGGCAATCAGGGAAAGCCCCTGTAGGTTCTGCCACTGAATGGATGTAAGGTCAGCCAGGGGAGAGGTGGCTGGGACTGCAAGCACGTACTGGAGCACCTTGTAAGAAAAAAGCTCTGTGGCGGTGAGCATGGCCCGGGGCTTATAATACTGCTTTCCCAGTAAGAGCACATCGATTTTACGATTTGATACAGAATCCAGCAGCCGGAGATAGTTGTCGGAAATCAGCAGCGGTGTAATATCCGGCTCCTGCTGGGAAAAGTCTTTCAGGGCTGGGGCTAAAAAGCGATTGATGGCCTGATCGTATATTCCAATGCGGAATATTTGCTCCTGCACACCGGCAGCGGTGGAGGAATCCTCCAGTGCTTTCTCCAGATCCAGAACCAGAGGGCGAACCTTCTCGTATAGGATGGAGCCTGCCTTCGTCAGCTCCACCACCCGGTTGGTTCGATGGAACAGAAGAAAGCCCAGCTCTTTTTCCAGGGCAGAGATCTGCTGGCTCATGGCAGTTTGGGCGATGAAATAGTTCCGGGCGGCATGGGTGAAGCTTTTTGTTTCTGCAACTGCAATAAAATAGTGAAGCTGTTTGATGGTCATGGAGATCCTTCTTTTTCACGTGTTTTTTTAAGATTATAGCACACTTTTTATCATAAGTAAATCCGATGGTGCTACCTAAAAAATATATTGTACAGATTTTCAAGACTGTGGTATCATTCTATGGTGTCTCATAATACTTTCGTAACATAAAAAGACAAAAAATGATACACAAAACCTTCACATTTTTGCTGAATTTGCTATATTTCCGGGAAGACCGGTGATATAAATATTTGAAAGATGGTGAGTATTTTGAAGAAATTTCTCGCAATTCTTCTGGTGCTGTGCATGTCTCTGGGCCTGATGGCCGGCTGCGGCAATGACGCTGCTGGCAGCGTATCTTCTGCTCCCGCAGAAGATAATAACTCTGTAGCTGTCGCTCCCGAAGAAGAAACCGAGGCTCCCGCTGCTGATGTATCCGCAGTGGAAGAAAGCTCTGTTGCAGAAGAGGCTGCTGTGGCTGCCAATGGCCCCACTGCCCATGCTATTGATGTCTTTGGCATCGAGGAGGCTCCCGAGGCCGTTTCCTATCCTCTCGATACCGACGAGACCCTGGAGCTGATGGCAACTTTCCCCGATCCTCTGTTCGCTTCCTATCCCAACGCAATGGCTGACTGCCAGATTTACCAGGAGGCTGAGAAGGCTACCGGCGTGAAGATGGAGTACAATGGTCTGTCCACCTCCGCTTCCTCTGAGCAGTTCAACGTTATCATGGCTTCCGGCGACTATCCCGACCTGGTTGGCTGGGGCCTCAACTACGCCACCGGCGATGACGCTGCTGTTGAGGATGAGGTTTACATCGACCTGATCGAGTACATCGCTGAGTATGCCCCCAACTACTGGAGCATCCTCTCCGCAGATGACGAGCTGCTGGACACTGCCATCACCGATGGCGGCTATATTGTTGGTTTCCACGCTGTCCGTACCGAGGAGTCCCTGGGTAAGGCCGGCCTGGTAATCCGTACTGACCTGCTGGAAAAGGCCGGTCTCGATAAGCCCTACACCATTGAGGAGTTTGACAACGTTCTGGCTACCTTCAAGGACATGGGCCTGGAGCAGCCCCTGATGATGCTGGCTCCCGGTGCCATCCAGGATAACTGGCTGGCTGCTGCTTACGATGTTGCTGCTTTCTGCAACTCCTTCCCCCAGTCCGTAGCTCCCACCTATGTACAGGACGGCGAGATCAAGTTCGGTCCTCTGGAGGACGGCTTCAAGGATTACATTACGCAGATCAAGGAGTGGTACGACAAGGGCTACATCCACTCTGACTTTATCTCCAAGAACTCCAACTGGAACGGCCCCGACTATGCTAACGCCATCACTGGCGGCGAGGCTGGTATCTTCTACGCTGACCAGGGCAACCTGGGCGGCTACATCGATGGCTCTGAGGTAGAGGGCTTTGACATTGAGGCTACCTACGACATGCACGCCACCGAGGATTCTGTGAACCACTTCATGCAGGCTACCAAGAAGTCTGTAGGCAACGGCTTTAAGATCACCACCTGCTGTGAGAACATTGAGCTGGCTTGCCAGTGGGGCGACTGGTGGTACTCCGAAGAGGGCTCTCTGCTTGCCAACTACGGCGTTCAGGGCGTTTCGTTCGAGTATGACGATGCTGGCAAGCCCTACCTGACTGAGACCGTTACCGATGCTCCCGAGGGTATGCGTGACGCTCTGCTGATCTACGCTTCCAACGACACCATCTGCTGTGTCATCGATCCCACCGCTGTGACCTCCGGTTACGCTCAGGTGGATGTGGATGCGCCCGAGATTTGGGCTACCGGTATGGATGACGACTATGTGATCCCCTCCACCGTTTCCCTGTCTGCTGAGGAGACCACCGAGGCTACCAACATCTACTCTGACATCCAGACCCTGTGCCTGGAGTCCATTGCAAAGTTCATCACCGGCGAGAAGTCCATGGATGAGTTCGATGCTTTTGTTGAGAACATCAAGGCCATGAACATTGAGGGCTACCTGGCTATCTATCAGGATGCCTACGACCGTGCTGTTGGCTAATCCCAGTTTTATCTGAGACATCACCCGGAGTGCAGTGAATGCTGCACTCCGGCTTTTTCTGCCAGAAGGAATTCAGGAAAGACATTCTTGCAAGTAAACGACTAGTGTGGTAAACTAAACCGATGAAATCTAAATTCCCGGAGGGTGAAAATATGGCAGTAATTATGGATGGAAAGGCCTTTTCTATGGTCTGCAAGGAGAATATTAAAAAAGAGGCAGAAAGACTGACAGCAATGGGGCATCAGCCTGGTATGGCGGTGGTGCTGGTGGGAAACAATCAGGCATCTCAGGTCTATGTGCGGAATAAGGAAAAGGATTGCCAGGAGTGCGGTATCTACAGTGCTATGTATACCATGCCGGAGGAGACCACAGAGCAGCAGCTGCTGGAGCTTTTGGATGTGCTCAATGGAGATGATAAGATCAACGGCATTCTGGTACAGCTGCCCCTGCCGGGGCACATTGATTCCCAGAAGGTCATTGAGGCCATTGATCCCATGAAGGATGTGGATGCCTTTCACCCCACCAATGTGGGATACCTTACAACGGGAATGCTCCGGTTTGCGCCCTGTACCCCTGCGGGCATTGTAAAGCTGATGGAGGAATACGGTATTGATCCTGCCGGGAAGCACTGCGTGGTGATTGGCCGTAGCAATATTGTGGGAAAACCCATGGCTCTTTTGCTGCTGCAAAAGAATGGAACGGTGACCGTGTGCCACTCCGGCACCAAGGATCTGAAGGCCCAGACCCGTCAGGCAGATATCCTGATCTCTGCTGTGGGAAAGACAGGATTTGTCACTGGAGATATGGTGAAGGAGGGGGCTGTGGTCATTGATGTGGCCATGAACCGGAACCAGCAGGGCAAGCTTTGCGGCGATGTGGTCTACGAGGAGGTGGCGGAAAAAGCCAGCTTTATTACGCCTGTTCCCGGGGGCGTAGGCCCCATGACCCGTGTTATGCTGCTGGAGAATACGCTGACGGCCTGCAAGCTGCAAAATGGGCTGACAAAATGACGAAACGGAACCGAAGAATGAGGCTGCTGGCCCTACTGCTGGTAAGCTTGATGATGTTAAACGGGCCGATTCTGGCGCTGGAGGAGAGAAATGCTCCGGAGACGGAGTGGGGACAGATCCGGGAAGCGCAGAGCGCAGAGGCCCCCTCTGAAGACACACCCGAGGCCTCCGATGAAGCGCCGGAGGAGAACCCGGAAGCCCCTGACGAAAACCCGGAGGAAACACCGGGAGAAACGGTCTTTCCATTCACGGATGTGCAGGAAGGACGGTGGTTCCGGCCCTATGTTGCCTATGTATATGAAAATGGGCTGATGCAGGGCAACAGTGCCACCATTTTCTCTCCGGATGAGACCACCACCCGGGCCATGGTGGTGACGGTGCTGTACCGGATGGCAGGCAGTCCGGAGGCGGGAACGGCTGATTTTACGGATCTGGATTTAAGACGCTGGTATGTGAAGCCGGTGGCCTGGGCGGCAGAGAACGGAATCGTGATGGGCTATGGCGATGGAACCTTTGGGCCGGATGACCCGGTGACACGGGAACAGCTGGTGGCCTTCATGTATCGCTTTGTCATGTATATGGGCGGCGAGCCGGATCAGCGCTCCAATCTCAATGCCTTTTCTGATCGAAAGGATTTGTCCAGATATGCGGTGGCTCCGGCAAAGTGGGCCGTTGCCGCAGGGTTGCTCAGTGGCCGCACGGCATCCACACTGGAGCCCAAGGGCGAGGCGACACGGGCAGAATTGGCTGCGTTTCTCTATAAGCTGGTGGAGCATGTGCTGAAGGATGAATCAGTGCTGCACCCAGAGACGGCCAATGTGCCGGTGCTGATTTTTCACAGCATCACAAAAGAGTCGGAGAATACATCCTCTATCACAGCGGATGAATTTGCCTCTGCCATGGAAATGCTCCATCAGGGAGGCTATGAGACGGTGTCCTACCAGCAGCTTATCGACTATGTAGACAATGGCACGCCCCTTCCTGAGAAGCCGGTGGTGATTACCTTTGACGATGGATATGAGGATAATCTGGAAAATGCCTATCCAATCCTGCTGGAATATGGCTATTGCTGCGAGATTGCAGTGATCGGCTGCTATGTGGGGCGGAATGAATATGAGGGAAGCCAGATCATTCCCCATTTTGCACTGGAAGAAGTTCTGGCCCTGGA
Organism: uncultured Oscillospiraceae bacterium; assembly: GCA_964522835.1. Lineage (GTDB taxonomy): Bacteria > Bacillota > Clostridia > Oscillospirales > Oscillospiraceae > HGM13006. Next base: position 2,671 of record CAZFXB010000004.1, on the reverse strand, counting down.
GCCAGGTGTGGTGAGTATTCAAAGTCACACCATGCGGATGCACATGCAGGTGGATCGGGCCGACCTGGCCCTGGGCAGGCATGGCGTTGCAAAGCGGAGCAGCGAAACTCTGGAGGAGTACCGCAGTGCCCTCAGAAAAGATTTCTCTGAAAGCTATCAGCAGATTGCGCAGGTGCTGGAAGCGCCTGTGGCGCTGACCTATCCCTACGGAATCTATACTCAGGAAGCGGATGAGGCGGCCCGGGAAATGGGATACCCCATTTCTGTGACCATACAGCTGGGCACCAATGTGATTACGGTGGGCAACCGGGAAAGTCTGCGGCTGCTCAATCGAATCGGCATTGACGGCAGCACCACGTTGGAGGAATTTGAAGAAATGATTCAGGTGGATCGAGATAAGGGGAACTTTTTTGGTCTTTCTGCGTCTAAGATAGACACAGGAGGATTAGAATATGAAAATTAAATGGAATGTAATTGTATGGAGTCTGGCGCTGGTGCTGCTGACTGCCTGCGGAACCAGCCAGGTGGAGTCTGTGGCACAGACTTCTGGCCCTAATTCTGAAAGTCTGGGCCAACAGAGCAGCGTAGAAGAGGGCAGAATACTGGAAAGCGTGGATATGCTCTACTATCTTAACCTGGGGGGAGACAGCATTATGGCTCTGCCCTGTGGGGATGATGCAGAATGGCTGGGAGAGGACTACCTGGTGGTTCACCTGGCTGGTGCAGAGCTTTACAATGCCCAGGGCGAAAAATGTACCCTGGAAGATCTGACCCGAGGCTGCCCCATCCGGGTGCAGTGGCCAGGTATGGTCATGGAGAGCTATCCGGGACAAATTGCAGCCGACACTGTGACAGCCCTCGGCGATACAGCTGACCCCAGCGTGCCCCCGGAGGATGAAATTCCTGCCTTGGGCGGAGGTGCAAAATGGTGGGTGAAGGAGACTCCCAAAGAACTTCCCGACATTACCATGGAGTATTCCACCGAGGACTTTTCTGTTGCCATGTTTCTCAGCGGTGTTGGCAGCTGGGGGTTCCCGGGTGGGGAAATCATCAGCTGTGGAGACCATCCTTTGAACTGGAACTACGACGACCACAACACCTGTAAGCGGGTGGGCTATGACACCGTGACATTTTCCTGTTTCCCAAAGCCGGATACAATCAAGGTGGAAGCCTATGTAGACGGCGGCCAGGATGCCCAGACCGTGCCTGTAGACCAGGACGGCAGTATCGATTTGCTGGATGGCGGCGAGGTAATCTATGTGCTTACCCTTTCCTGGGATACGCCGGACTACTGGGGTTCGGCTGAATACGCCGTAAAAATTGTGACCCCGTAAAGAATCGAATAGAAATTCTGCCCCAATAGCCGAAACCTTCTCTTTTTCGGCAGAATGAAAAATACCCTTCCGGGAAAAATGCTTTTAGGTATTTTCCGGGAGGGTTTTTCAATGTTAGGGAAGGTTGAAATCTGTGGCGTAAACACGTCGAAATTAAAGGTCTTGAAAAGCGAGGAAATGATGGCGTTGATGGCAAAATCCAAACAGGGGGATCGGGAGGCCAGAAATGCCCTGGTGGAGGGGAACCTGCGATTGGTGCTCAGTGTGATACAGCGGTTTGACCGCAGCGGGGAAAACCCGGATGATTTGTTCCAGGTAGGGTGTATTGGGCTGCTGAAGGCCATCGAAAATTTCAATCCGGAGATGAATGTAAAGTTCAGCACCTATGGGGTGCCCATGATCGCCGGGGAGATTCGGCGGTATCTGCGGGACTACAGCCCAATTCGTGTATCGAGAAGCCTGCGGGATACGGCCTACCGGGTGCTCCAGATGCGGGAACTGATGGTAAAGGAGACTCAGAAGGAGCCCACCATGGAGGAAATCGCAAAGCGACTGGAGCTGCCTGTGGAGGAAGTGAACTTTGCCATGGATGCCATTGCGTCGCCGGTAAGCCTCTATGATCCAGTGTACTCCGATGGGGGAGACCCGCTGACGGTGATGGATCAGGTCAGGGATACCAAGAATACAGACGAGAAATGGATTGAACACATCGCCCTGCGGGAGGCTATGGCCGGGCTCAGTGACCGGGAAAAGCGGATACTGGCCCTGCGGTTCTTTGACGGGAGAACCCAGATGGAGGTGGCAGGGGAGGTGGGAATCTCTCAGGCCCAGGTGTCCAGACTGGAGAAGGGCGCCATTGCACAGATACGCAAGGCAATTTCGGTGCAGTAGGAAAACTGACGGAGGAAATGGCATATACTGCCCTGAAAGGGGTGTGGTGGATGATGCGATTTTCGGAGCTTCGATGCCAGGAGGTCATCAATATCTGCGATGGCTGTCGAATCGGGTTTGTGTCGGATCTGGAGCTGGACTGTACAGGTGGAAATGTCTGCGCCCTCATAGTGCCGGGACGGCTGAAATGCTTCGGGCTATTTGGCCGGGAGGACGATTTCGTGATCCCCTGGAAATATATCCGCAGAATGGGCTGTGATATTATTCTGGTGGAGGTAGACTGCAAAAATATTAGACAGCCCAGGAAAAAACGGCGAAAAATATTGTGATTTTCTCTTGCAATTAGATACAAGATGTAGTATAATCTAAAGGCTGTGCGAAAATGCACAGGACCACACACACCCAAGGATTGCCCCCATGGTGCCGCAATGCGGTCTGGCGGGTGA
>CAZFXB010000003.1:0-26595 GCA_964522835.1 uncultured Oscillospiraceae bacterium | reverse complement strand
GGCTATGGAGAAGGTTACCACCAACGGTGTTATCACCATCGAAGAGGGCAAGACTGCTGAGACCCAGCTTGAGGTGGTAGAAGGCATGCAGTTTGACCGGGGCTATATCTCCCCCTACATGGCCACTGATGCTGAGACCATGGACTGCATTATGGATGACGCACTGCTGCTGATTACCGATAAGAAGATCTCCAGCATTCAGGATCTGCTGCCCATTCTGGAGCAGGTTATGAAGGCCGGTCAGAAGCTGGTCATTATCGCTGAGGATGTGGAGGGCGAGGCCCTGTCCACACTGCTGGTGAACAAGATCCGTGGCGTGCTGAATGTGGCCTGCGTAAAGGCTCCCGGTTACGGCGACCGTCGTAAGGAGATGCTGAAGGATATCGCAATCCTGACCGGCGGCGAGGTTATCACCGGCGATCTCGATATGGATCTGAAGGACATGACCTACAACCAGTTGGGTACTGCCCATCAGGTTAAGATCACCAAGGACAACACCACCATCGTAGGCGGCAATGGTGCTCCCGCTGCCATCCAGAACCGGATCCATGAGATTCAGGCTGCCATCGCTGTAACTGAGTCCGAGTACGACAAGGAAAAGCTGATGGAGCGGCTGGCAAAGCTGTCCGGCGGTGTTGCTGTCATTAAGGTTGGCGCACAGACTGAGACCGAGATGCGTGAGATGAAGCTCCGGATCGAGGATGCACTGAACGCTACCCGGGCTGCTGTTGAAGAGGGCATTGTGGCTGGCGGCGGTACCGCTTATGTCAACGCCATCTCCGCTGTTTCTGCTCTGGTTGCTACCCTGGAGGGTGACGAGAAGACCGGCGCTCAGATCGTTGCCAAGGCTCTGGAGGCCCCTGTCCGCCAGATTGCTTACAACGCAGGCGTAGACGGCTCCGTGATCTTTGACCGGATCATGAACTCCGGCAAGGTTGGCTATGGCTACAACGCTTACACCGAGGAGTACTGCGACATGATCGTTAAGGGCATTGTGGATCCCACCAAGGTAACCCGTTGTGCTCTGGAGAACGCAGCTTCCATCGCTTCCTGCGTCCTCACCACTGAGAGCCTGGTTTGCGATAAGCCCAATCCCCAGCAGGATGCTGCCATTGCTGCCGCTCAGGCACAGGCTGCCGCTGGCTCCGGCATGTACTAAGATCAAATCTGACCGACAGAGGTATAATAAAAATGACTTCCGGTATCCCGTTGGGGGTGCCGGAAGTTTTTACTTTCAAAGGGCATCCGGGGCAGCGGCAGAACGGGAGATGCGCCATGGCGGGAGACAAGGTGAAGGGGGAAAGACGGTTCGCTTCGTCAATGTGTCTAAAAATTGTAGGACTGTTTTATACAAAAAAACTTTTAAAAACCTCTTTACAAATAGAAATTCATCTGATATAATTTAGACACAATCAATAATGATTATCGTTATCAACAAGAAAGGAGCTCCTGATGCAGCGATTCAGCAAGAAAAGACAAGCGATCTACGACTGTCTCCAGCACACCAAGTCCCATCCCACTGCTGATTGGATCTATAGTCAGCTTCAGCCGGTGTATCCGGATCTGAGCCTGGGCACGGTCTACCGCAATCTCTCTCAGCTCAAGGCGGCAGGTCTTATCCAGTCCGTTGGCGTTGTGGACGGCCAGGAACGGTTCGATGCAGATGTTTCTTCCCACCCGCACCTGGTTTGTACCGGATGCGGCACTGTAGTGGATCTGATTCTGGAGCTTCCCCAGGGCCTCACTGCCCAGGCCGAGGAGCAAACCGGCTATCTCATTTCCGGTATCTCCCTCCGGCTCCAGGGACAGTGTCCCCACTGTAGAAAAACAGCAATTCAATAAACAATAAAAACAACAAAAAATCTGGAGGTAAATGATTATGGCAAAGTATGTATGTACTGTATGTGGTTATGTTCACGAGGGCGATTCCGCTCCCGAAAAATGTCCCCTCTGCGGCGTAGGCCCCGATAAGTTCGTCAAGCAGGAAGAGTCCGTGGGCTATATGGCTGAGCACGTAGTAGGCGTAGCCTCCGATGTTCCCGAGGATATCAAGGCTGATCTCCGTGCCAACTTTGAGGCTGAGTGCACTGAGGTAGGCATGTACCTGGCTATGGCTCGTGTGGCTCACCGTGAGGGCTATCCTGAAATCGGCCTGTACTGGGAGAAGGCAGGTCTCGAAGAAGCTGAGCACGCCGCTAAGTTCGCTGAGCTCCTGGGCGAGGTCATCACCCCCTCCACCAAGAAGAACCTGGAGCTCCGCATCGATGCTGAGCTGGGTGCCACCAATGGCAAGTTCGACCTGGCCAAGCGTGCCAAGGCTCTGAACCTGGATGCCATCCACGACACTGTTCACGAGATGGCTCGTGACGAGGCCCGCCACGGCAAGGCTTTTGAGGGCCTGCTGAAGCGGTACTTCGGCTAATATCCCCTATAAAATAATTACCCCCGCCGGAGCCAGGAGGCTCCGGCGGGGTCTTGTTTAGTCCACAATCACGCTTTTCTTTTTTCCTTTTTTATTGGTGGGTACTCCAGATTTGCAGGTCGTTCAAGATACACTCCTATTTACATCAGCACAGCACTCGATAAATCTCAATGGCCTCGATTGCCGCCATGCTCTCCGCACTACAGCGAGTGTTGTATTCCGTAAGGGCTGTATTCTCCACAATTTCACTCTGCTGAGAAATCATCCGATCATTTTGTTTTTCAATCCGCCTGAGCGATGCGTTTCCTTCACGAACCAGCTCAGCAATGTACCTCTGATTTTCGCTGATTTCATCCAGCTTGCTGATAATTACGTCCAGCTTTGTTTCGATTCTCTGGAATCGAAGTGCCTCTTCATAAAACGCATATGCTCCATCTCGTCCCGAAAGTGAAACACAAATCCCCTTATCAAAGTAATCATAGAAGGTAGAAACCGCCACAAGATTACGATAGCTTGGGTGAATTATTTCCAGGGAATAAATCGCATTGAGTGCATTCTTTGTTTTTGCTTGTTCTTCCTTCACACTGCTAATTTGTCGCTTGATCTCTGCCTTTAATACATTTTCACGAGCAACCCGGGCGTTGTCTTTAGCAACAGCCTGATCGCATTTCGCCACTTACCTGTGATAACCAGGTAATTCATACAACCATTTTACCAAGGATTTTACAAATCCGGCCCCCGCCAATAGAAGAAGTGGAGAACCAATTAACGCATAATCTAATAGACAATCTAATAGTCCTGTGCCTTTACCTGTCACCGCAAATACTACAAGTCCCACAAGTAAAATAAATCCGAAAACCATCCCCCCTAATGCAAACCCGGCCATTGTGTCATCATCTATGAGCTCTGGCTTATACGGATATTTGATCTCTTTCTGTTTCCCTAGTCTATTCGCTTTGAACGATAGACTGCTGATCAACCGTCCCTGCATCCATAGTCTACATTCCAGCCCAGCAACCTCTTTGAGATAGTCCATTAGCGTTTTATCTACATTCTGTGTAATATTTGTTGAACTCAGCTGACATTGTTGTTCATTCATCGTTTTCATTCCTCTCTACAAATTCCTTTGCTGTCTCCAGCCTTGACTCTATTTTACCATCATTTGATAGTAAGTCAAGTACTATTGTTCGATAGTAGGTTATACTCCATGCGAAAGGAGTGACCATTTTGTATTACTATCGCCGGCTTCGTGATATGCGAGAGGATCACGACATGGTCCAAAAAGAAGTCGCTGCCTACCTTGGGATTGACCAGCGTGTTTACAGTAATTACGAAACAGGAAAACGTGAAATTCCTGTACATTTACTGCTCAAACTTGCCGATTTATACCACACCTCTACCGATTACTTGTTGGAACATAATGTGGAGAAAGACATTTCTCGCCGTAATCCATAAATATACTCCACTTCCTTCACAGTCATTAAGATATATATCAGAAAGCGGTCTGTGTCGAGACCGCTTTCTGTTTACAAAAAACGCCGCCGACCTGGTTCCTTTCGGTTCCTGGTCGGCGGCGTTGCGGCTTAATCTGTGATGATGCTTTTCTTTTTTTCTTTTTTATTGGTGGGATATTCCCGGATTCTGGTTACATACTCCAGATTGATGACCTGCTTCTGCTTGTTCTTGTCCTTCAGCAGAAGTCCTCCATCCCCAACACTGATCAGGGTGCCCTGAATCTCTCCACTGCTGGAGGTCACCGTGTATACAATGCAATCCTGGCCCACAAATTGCTTCGCCATTTCTTCCATGGATCGTCTCTCCTCTCTTGTTTTCCGTTTGTGATGTACCGCCGCAGCAACCTTGACCTTTTTCTCGCTCCACAGGAGCCAAAAGACCACAAGCCACAGCATTATGATCGGAAACCAGCTTTCCATCTGCATTCCTCCCCAGCTTTCCTCATTATAGCACGTATAGTCACCATTGCAAGCACTTTTCCGGCCGGGTAAACCCGTAAACACTGTTATATTCGCAACGATATGGTGGGCGACAAGGACTGTGTACAAACCAACAAATTTGCACCAGCCGGAGGCTCCCTTGTGTAAAGGCGACCGAAGGAAGTGCCTTGTGCTGAGCTGTCAGCGTCAGCTGACTGAGGGATTGACTACCGTAGTACGACTTCGCCGAAAAGTTCTTGCTATACACAGCATTCTACTGCACAATCCCTCCGTCACGGCATTGCCGTGCCACCTCCCTTTACACAAGGGAGGCTCTGGGTGCTGCCGCACCAGTGCAAAAACGCACTGCTTTTCTTCCCCTCTCCGTCACGGCTTACGCCGTGCCACCTCTCCCCAGCGGGGCGAGGCAAGGTGCTGCCGCACCAGTGCTTCCATGTATGCCCGTCCATAGCAAAAAGCCGCCCCAAAGGGCGGCCTTTTACATGCTCAGTTGAACTTGAATACCCGGTTTGCCAGGTGATAAACCCCCAGCTCCGCTTTTCTGCCCACGAATCCGGGCACATTGCTGATACCAGCCAGAGAAAAGGCCCGTAGCCGACATCTTAGCTCCGGATGCTTTTCGGTAAGCTCCCGCCACAGCTCTTTTTTCTGCTGTATGGCCTCGGGGGTTCCCTTCAGGTTCAGCAGGGTATTGCAGATGGTCAGCATCATGGAAAGATAACGGAACATATACTTTGCCAGCTCCGGCTGGGTCTTTTTCAGCTCCCGGATGTTGTAGTAGCTGAACATCAGCCGGGTCACCCGGATCTGCTGATCCACTCGGCTTACCATCACACTTTCGTTGACGGACTGATCCTGCCGACCGATAAAGTAGCGGTACAGATCCAGATCCATATAGTACATGGTTTTTACCAGGGGCAGGGGATAATATACGAAAATATTGTCTACATAAAAGGTGTGCTTTGGCAGCTCCAGCCCGCAGTTTCTCAGAAGCTCTGTCCGATAGATCACCGAGTGCATCAAAAGGTACTGGCCCGGCTTCCAGTTGCCGCAGTCTTCCCAGGAAAAAATCCGGTCCTTGGGGAACACGTTGTGATATCCCACGGCGTGGCTCGTGTTGTCCTCTACGTGCTCATACACGTAGTTGAGGATCATCATATCCAGGGGTGTCTCGCCCTGAGAAAGCTCCCGAAGCTTGCGGAGCGTTTTCTGCAACGCCTCTCGATCCAGCCAGTCATCGGAATCTACTACCTTATAGTATATGCCGCTGGCGTTTTTCAGCCCCTGGTTTACCCCTTCGCCATGGCCGCCATTGGGCTGATGAATGGCACGGATTATGTCCGGATACAGCCGGGCATATCGGTCGCAGATCTCCGGGGTGTCGTCTTTGGTGGAGCCGTCATCCACCAGAATGATCTCCACCTCGTCCCCGCCGGAAAGCAGGGATTCTATACATTTTTCCATATAAGCGGCACTGTTATAGCAGGGGACCGCAAAGGTTATCAGCTTCACATGATCTCTCCGTTCCGCACATGTCCCTGTGCGGTGTAATGATATCCTAAAAACGTGAATAAATTATGAATAATCCATTTAGACTGTATAAAGACTTAGCTAATATTCAGTTCACCTGTCCATACCACATTTTCCGACAGAGACAGATAGTTTGTGGCTACAGTTCCCACATATATCTGTCCCGAATAATACCCATAGGAATATCCATCCTCGTGCTGATACAGGACATAGCTGTGGAATTTTCCCTCTGTCTCCCAGATTTTTAGTGTTCCGCCGTCTCCAAATTCCATGGCAATCTCCGGCTGTCCCGCCGGGCCGTTGCCCACCCGGCCTTTCCCGGCCACCAGAAGGTAGGCGTACAGCTTTTCGGCATTGCTGCCCTTGACCCAGACAAGATCACCCTGCACATTTGCCCGCAGGGTGTGGTGGCCCACGGCATAGGTTTCGCTGTTGGAGAGATAGGAGATATACGCCCGGTAGTTCAGCTCATACCGCACGGCCCACAGCACCGTCAATACCACCACCAGAATTAGTCCCGTGGCCACAGCTCCGCTGATTTTCAGGCTCCACCGCTTCTCTTGTTTTTTCTCTTTCTGAACGCTTTGATACATTTCTTTCATATTATCGCCTCCGATAAAACAAGACGACTTTCTTTTCTCCTGCTGTAACAGTAGGGCTGTCTCTTGAGCCGCAACTTTCCCTCATGTCGCTTGTGGCAACCCGTCCCACTGGGACGAATATGACACCTGGGATTGTCTGAGCTCTCGAGACAGCCCTATTTTTATCAAGAAATCTCCCGATACATGGCCACCGCATCTGCCTTCTTGGTGGACTCGCTGAGATTCAGCACCTCCACCTTTACCGTTTTTTGACCAAAACGGATTTCCAGCACATCTCCGATTTTTACATCATAGCTGGCTTTAGCAGTACGGCCATTGACCATGACCCGCTCTCCGTCGCAGGCCTCGTTGGCCACGGTGCGGCGTTTGATGAGACGGGATACTTTTAAATACTTGTCAAGACGCATATTCAATCCTCTTAGCAGAGCTTGGCACCAGCGGGAATGCTGTCATCCAGCATCAGCAGGTTCAGACCCTCGCCCTTTTCGGCAGACAGCAGCATACCGCAGGACTCCAGACCCATCATCTTTCTGGGGGCCAGGTTGGTGACGGCCACCAGGGTCTTGCCTACCAGTTCCTCAGCCTTATAGAACTGGGCAATGCCGGACAGAATCTGCCGGGGGGTGCCGCTGCCGTCGTCCAGGGTGAACCGAAGGAGCTTCTTGGATTTCTTTACATTCTCGCATTCGAGAACCTTTACCACGGTCATGTCCACCTTCTCAAAGTCATCAAAATTGATGTTCTCCTTAAAGGTGACAGGCTCCTCCCGGGGCTCCTCGGGCTTTGCCTCGGCGGCAGCCTTAGCGGCCTTCTGGGCCTCGATTTCCTCCAGCTTTTTCTTGGCATCGATTCGTGCGAAGAGAATCTCGGCGGTGCCAACGGACTCGCCCACAGGCATCTGGCCAAACTCACGGAGGGATTCCACACCCTGATTCTCCACATTCAGCTGCTTAAAGATCTTCTGGGCAGTTTCGGGCAGATAAGCCTCAAGCATGACCGCTGCAAACCGGATGGACTCCAGCAGGTTGTAGAGCACGGTGCCCAGTCGGTCGGACTTGGCAGGATCCTTGGCCAGGGCCCAGGGCATGGTCTCATCGATATATTTGTTGGCCCGGCGCAGCAGTACAAAAATCTCGTCGATGGCATCGGCCACGTGGAGGCCAGCCATTTTCTGCTCCACCTTTTCCGGCATGGCCAGAGCAACAGCCTTCAGCTCTTCGTCCACGGGCTCTCCGGCGCAGGGATTCATAATCTTGCCGCCAAAGTATTTCTGATCCATGGCGATGGTACGGTTCACCAGGTTGCCCAGAATATTGGCCAGCTCGGAGTTGATTCGTTCGATCATCAGCTCGTAGGTCAGAACGCCATCATTGGCAAAGGGCATCTCGTGAAGCACGTAGTACCGGACAGCATCTACGCCGAACAGCTCCACCAGATCATCGGGATAGATCACATTGCCCACAGACTTACTCATCTTGCCGTTGTTCACCAGCAGCCAGGGATGACCGAATACCTGCTTGGGCAGCTCCTCGCCCAGGCTCATCAGGAAGATGGGCCAATAGATGGTGTGGAACCGGATAATGTCCTTGCCGATGAGATGTACATCCGCAGGCCAGAACTTCTTATAGTGCTCCTCGTGGTTCCCATCGGGGTCATAGCCACAGAAGGTAATGTAGTTAGTCAGGGCATCCAGCCACACATAGACCACGTGGCCGGGGTCAAACTCCACAGGAATACCCCAGGAGAAGGAGGTTCTGGACACACACAGATCCTGGAGGCCGGGCTTTAGGAAGTTGTTAATCATCTCGTTTTTCCGGCTCTCAGGCTGGATGAAGTCGGGATGCTCGTTGATGTAGTCCATGAGCCGGTCAGCGTACTTGCTCATACGGAAGAAGTAAGCCTCCTCCTCCGCATCCACGCACTCACGGCCGCAGTCGGGGCATTTGCCGTCCACCAGCTGGCTCTCTGTCCAGAAGCTTTCACAGGGGGTGCAGTACTTGCCCACGTATTTTCCCTTGTAGATGTCGCCCTTGTCGTACATCTTCTTGAAAATCTTCTGCACTTTGGCCTTGTGCTCCGGGTCGGAGGTGCGAACGAACTTGTCATAGCTGGTGTTCATCAGATCCCAGATCCGGCGAATCTCAGTTGAAACATTATCTACGTGCTGCTGGGGGGTGATCCCGGCGGCCTCTGCCTTCTGCTGGATCTTCTGACCATGCTCGTCGGTGCCGGTCTGGAAGTAAACATCGTAGCCGGTCATTCTCTTATAGCGGGCAATGGCATCGGCCAGAATTACCTCGTAGGTGTTGCCAATGTGGGGCTTGGCCGAGGTGTACGCAATGGCGGTGGATATATAATAGGATTTCTTTTCCATAAAAATCCCCTCCTCAAAAAATTCCGGTATTTCGGTACATTTTATCATACCCAATATTCCGCCACAAATCAAGCATTTTTTCAGGATATCCCGGTTTCGGCACAACTTTTCCCCAGTTCCCGCAGCAGATGCTCCACTTCCTCCAAATCCACCCTTGTTTCTCCCTCAGGCCCAGGGGTTTGCAGCAGCATTTTCAAATCCTCCTGAAAATCTCTGCCTGTATAGGGCCGCCCAGTGAGCAACCATTGGGTGCTGACAGAGAAGGTTTGACAGATGTTCACGATTAAATCTGCCGAGGGCTGCCGCCTTCCCTGTTCATACATGCCAATGGCACTGGGGGATACATTCAGGGCCAGGGCCAGATCCCTCTGGGTCATGTTATTTTCCCGCCGAAGCTGTGCAATCCGCATTCCCACCATTTTTCATGCCTCCTTCCGATTTCTCGTTTCACATCATAGTTTAGCACGGCTATTTTGGAAAGTAAAGGAAAATTTAGGTAAATCTTCTTGACACAACACGATTCGTGTATTACAATGATTGTAATAATTTACATTTTAGGGGAGTGTTCATGAAAAGAAAAGGAACCAGGACGTGGAAAAGTCAGGATCAGCAGGCCCTTTCGCCCTTATCCTGGTGCCGCATCTGCGGCAGCGAGCTCTATCGTGGTATGAAGCAAGACGGCTTCTGCCCCCGGTGCCGCAGGCGAGAATTGCAAAAGGAGGGCATCCGATGACACTGTTAGAGCTATCCAAGGAATACCGCCAGCAGGAAGCCCGGCTCAGAACCCGGATTCTGGAGCTCCGGGCACTGCGGAAAAGCTGTCCGCCCCAGGAATGTTTTCGGCTGGATCGCCGGATCCTGGAGCTTACCCAGCTTCGCCGGGAAACCAGAGAAATTGCCACGCTGCTGGAACACTACTATGAAAGGGGGTATCAAAAACGTGGCAAATATGCACTATGATCCTTTGTTTGAAAAGAAGCGGGCCATTCTGCCCTCCATTATTCGTCAGGAGCTGACCCCACGGCAGCAGCAGGTGATCCAGCTCTACTATGTGGAAGAACTGAACGATGCCCAGACTGCAAAAAAGCTGGGGATCACCCCAGCCTCGGCCCAGCGACTTCGGCGCAGAGCAGAATCCCGCATTGCCCACTATCTTCAATATTGTACTTAGGGCTATTGTCGGGGGAAATACGGATTGCCACCGTAGTAGATGTCGATCACTGGCTCGCAATGATGTGGTGGGGTTCAAGGACTGCGTACCAGCGGCGGGCTGAGGGCAGCCCGCCCTACAGCTCTCAGGGGGCCTTGGGGTTGCTGTAGGGCCGGTTGCCGTCCCTTCGGGACGAATGGAATACTGTTTGGGCGTGTTGCAGGTAAGTTTGCAACACGCTTTTTTATTTTTTCGGAAAAGAGGACAGAAAAATAGGCAAAAAACCAGAGTTGGGAGAATATGGGTGAAGGGAGATTTTTTATGGAAGAAAAGCAGAAGGAGAAAATCGGGTACGAGGATGTGCTGGAACGGCTGGTGCGGCTGGGCTTTGGCAGCGGAAGCGAGTGTGCGGCACTGCTGGAGGGCCGGTGCACAGAGGCTGATGTGGATTTGAGTCTGGTCAGCGAGGTGAAGCGAGGGGTCAACGGCAACATTGAACTGAAGCTTATTGACCGGGTCAGCATTCTGAACCGGCTGCTGGAGCTGCTGAAAACCGATGAGGACGGTGCGGAGGCATTTCTTCGCTCTCTACAGGAGGGGGAGGGGGTATGACCCTGATCAGCTTTTCACCGAAGCAGAAAACGGTATTGACCTGGTGGACGGGGAAAAGTCCCTATCACAAAATGGAGGCCATTATCTGCGATGGGGCTGTTCGGTCGGGAAAGACCCTGAGCATGAGCTTGAGCTTCTTCCTATGGGCCATGTGCTGCTTCAACGGGAGTCGGTTTGGCCTCTGCGGAAGAACGATTATTTCCCTCCGGCGAAATGTACTGAAGGAGATTGTGCCGGTGCTTGGAGAGCTGGGGCTGAAATGTACGGAAAAAAGGTCGGAAAATTTGCTGACGGTGACCTGGAAGGGGCGAACCAATGAGTTTTATCAGTTCGGCGGCAAGGACGAGGGGTCGGCCTCTTTGATCCAGGGTGTTACCTTCGGCGGGGTGCTGATGGACGAGGTGGCCCTGATGCCCAGAAGCTTTGTGGAGCAGGCCATGGCCCGCTGCTCTCTGTCTGGGAGCCGAATCTGGTTCAACTGTAACCCGGAGGGGCCGGGACACTGGTTCTACAAGGAGTGGATCCTGGGGGCAAACGAAAAGAAGGCGCTGTATTTACACTTTACCATGGAGGACAACCCATCCCTGACGAGACAGATTCGGGAAAGATACGAAAGGCTCTATACCGGAACCTTCTACGAACGTTTTATATTGGGGAAATGGGTCAGTGTGGAGGGACGGGTTTACGATTTTTTCACCCAGGATATGGCGGTGGAAAGGCCGGAGGAGCCCTGTGGAGAATACTACATCTCCTGCGACTATGGCACGGTGAATCCCACATCCTTTGGGCTATGGGGCAGCAAGGCGGGGGTTTGGTATCGGCTGAACGAATACTACTACGACTCCAAGCGGGAGGGACGGCAGCTGACAGACGGGGAATATGCCAGGGCACTTGCAAGGCTGGCAGGAGGAAGAAAAATCCGGGCGGTGGTGATTGACCCATCGGCGGCCAGCTTTTCAGAGCTGCTCCGGAGAGAGGGGTGGCATGTGAAAAAGGCAGACAACGATGTGCTATCTGGGATCCGGCGGACGGCAGAGCTGCTGAAAAACGGGAAAATCAAAATATGCAGCGGCTGCTGCGACTGCCTCAGAGAAATGGAGCTGTATGCCTGGGACGATAAGAATGGCAAGGACACGGTGCGGAAGGAATATGACCACGCCATGGACGATATGCGATATTTTGCGGCCACCATACTGGGCGGAACGGAAACGGCCTTTGGGGCCCAGGCGGTGGCCAGAAGAACAGGAGGAATTCGATGAAATTTTGGAAGAAGGCCCGGGGTGGCGGTGTACAGGCTACCCAGCTGCGGACAGATCAGGGACTTCGCTTTGGAGGTCTGAGCAGCCAAATCCCCTTGGGGGGCAGCCAGGAACGGCTGTACCGGGGGATTCGGGAAAGCGTACCCATTCTGGATGCGGCGGTGGGAAAGCTGATCCGGTTGGTTGGCGGGTTTACCATTGAATGCACTGCGCCGGGGGCGCAGAAGGCCATGGAGGAATTCCTCCGAAAGGTGCCTGTGGGCCGGGGACAGGTGGGACTGGATGGCTTCCTGGGCGGGTATCTCGACAGTATGCTGACCTATGGCCGGGCCCTGGGGGAACTGGTCACAGGGCCGGAGGGGGTACAGGCGGTGCTGTGGGGAGATGTGACCCAGGCGGAGATCCGGCAGGGGGAGAGTCCGCTGGACATTACCATTTGCGGCCCCAATGAATTTGGACAAATGATGCCGCTGCCCCGGCAGGAGCTGCTGCTGTTTTCTACATTGAATCCGGAGGTGGGGAGCCCTTATGGGGTGAGCCTGTTCCGAAGTATGCCGTTTCTGACAGAAATCCTGATGAAAATCTACGAGACAGTGGGCCGAAACTGGGAGCGGGCAGGCAATGTGCGCTACTCGGTGGTATATCGGCCCGGGGAAGAAAATGTGGATCAGGGGACTGTGGAACATAGACTGTCTACCATGGCCAGAGAGTGGAGCCAGGCCATGGAGGAGAGCAAAAGCGGGGCGGTTCGGGATTTTGTGGCGGTAGGCGATGTGGAGATCAAAGTCATTGGTGCAGATGGCCCGGTGCTGGACTCGGAGGTGCCGGTAAGGCAGATTCTGGAACAGCTGGTGGCAAAAACAGGACTGCCCCCATTCCTGCTGGGGCTGAGTTGGGCCTCTACGGAACGGATGAGCCAGCAGCAGGCAGATATGCTGACCTCGGAGCTTTGGGCCATTCGACGGGCGGTGACCCCGGTGCTGGAAAAGATCGGGGAAACCTTCCTGCGGCTCCAGGGCTGGGATTGCGGCTATGAGGTGGTTTGGGAGGACATCAGCTTGCAGGACATGGTGGAGGAGGCCAAGACCGCCCTTTACCGGGTACAGGCTGAGAATTTACAGAAGGAGGAAGCACATGAAGATCAATAAACAGGGAATGGGCCTTCCCGGCGGAGTGCCGGATGATGGTCAGTTGGAGAAAATCAATCTCCAAAGCAAAACAGCCCTTACATCAGAGGAGGTATATGCCTTTTCTGTCCGGCTCTGCGACGATCAGGTGGATCGGGACTACGAACAGTTTGACCGTGAGGCGCTGGAGACCCTGGGGAAGCTGTTTGTGGGAAAACCCGGCATTGTGGATCACAACTGGTCCGCAGAGAAGCAGGTGGCACGGGTTTTCGACACAGAAGTGGTACGGGAACCGGAGAGCTCCTGGCTACGGGGCTGGGCCTATATACCCCGAAAGGGAAAAGAGGAAGTAATCCATGATATTGAAAGCGGCATTCGCCGGGAGGTCAGCATATCCTGTAGCATGGGGCGAAAGACCTGCTCCATCTGCGGCGGGGAGATCGGTGCCTGCGGCCATGTGCCGGGCAAATATTACGAGGGGGAGATGTGTATTGGAATCTTACAGGAGCCTCTGGATGCCTATGAATTCTCCTTTGTGGCAGTGCCGGCCCAGCCCAGGGCTGGGGTGGTGAAGCACTGGAAAGGAGGTGAATATATGGGTTTGAAGGAGTATGTGGAGAAAAGCGGACTGGAAGGGCTGAAAAAGGAGCTTGCCAAGCTGAAGGCACTGGCCAGCTACGGAGAGGCCCAGCGAATCGAAAAGGAACAGGACTTTGCACGGATGGGCGTGGCACTGGAACTGGGACTGAGCCGAAAGGAACTGGAGGAAATGGCCATGGGACTGGAGGACGATGTGCTGGACAAGCTCCATAAGGGGTTCCAAAAGAAAATGGAGCAGCTCCACTGCGGGAAAAGTCAGCTGTCGGCAGATGTTGTAAAGGACTGCGACGGCGAGGTCTATCGAATTTAATTTACTAAGGAGGAACATTTATGTACAGCTACAATGGAATCGGAGAAGTGGACATTACACTGAAGAATAAAGGCATGAGCCCGGGGTGTGTGTCCAAGGTGAGCGAAAATGACGCCGGATACTGGTGCGACAACGGGGATGTATTTCACGGGGTGTGCCTCTGGGAGCGGGACGGAAACGCAACCATGCAGGTGGGCGGATTTATCAAAATGCCCTATAGCGGGGTGACGGCTCCTACGGTGGGATATTGTGAACTGGTGGCCGACGGAAATGGATACGTAAAAGCCCTTTCCGGGATTGCGGGCAATGTGCCCCGGCTGGTGGTTGCAGTGGATACCACGGAACGTTATGTCACATTTTTACTGTAAAGAGAGGAGCGATTACTATGGCATTTGATAATCTGAAACTGGATAAGGGAATGTATGGAGAAAGCGGAAAGAGCTTTTCTCAGGTGCTGGAGCGGCTGGATCCCAGTGAAAACTACCGGGGAACTGCCTATGAGCATCTGGACGCTTTTCAGCGGCAGCTCAAGCGGTTTGACATCAAGGTAAAGGGCCCTAACTCGGATTGTGTGGACAAGTTTTTCTCCACGGTGGAATCCAGGGTTCTCTTTCCGGAATACATTCACAGAATGATCCACCAGGGTATGGAAGGGGAGGATCACCTGGGAGACATTGTTTCAACGGTGACCAACATCAATTCCTACGACTACAGATCCATGTATTCGATCCCTTCGGAGGAGATGAAGAGTCTGGCTGAGGTGGCCGAGGGTGCGTCCATTCCGGAGACGAACATCTTCGCAAGGGAAAACTATGTGACTCTGCGGAAACGAGGCAGAATCCTCAGCGCATCCTATGAGGCAATCCGGTTCCAGCGGCTGGATCTGTTTTCGGTGATGCTGCGGCAGATCGGTGCACACATGCAGGCACAGCTTATGGATGAGGCAGTCAAATGCCTGCTGGAGGGAGACGGTCAGGACAACGAGAATGTGGCCCCGGTCTATTCCCCCGGAGATGCTACCATCGGCGGAACCGAGGATGTTCTCGATTACGAGGCACTGGTGAAGTTCTGGAGCCTGTTCCATCCATACGAGATGAA
This sequence comes from uncultured Oscillospiraceae bacterium, assembly GCA_964522835.1. Lineage (GTDB taxonomy): Bacteria > Bacillota > Clostridia > Oscillospirales > Oscillospiraceae > HGM13006. The sequence continues at coordinate 11,556 of CAZFXB010000003.1, read as the reverse complement.
CACGCTGATCGTTGCGCCCGATATGATGGTAAAGCTGCTGAATATGGACGAAATGAAGAATCCTTTGGCAGGTTTTGATTTCCAGAGCAAGGGCAACGTGATTTCCCCTCTGGGTGCCAAGCTGATCCGGAATGACAGCCTGGAGGCAGGTACCATGATCGGTCTGGATCGTCGGTACGCCCTGGAGATGGTGAAGGCAGGAGATGTTGAAGTGGAATATGACAAGCTCATTGATCGGCAGATTGAGCGTGCGGCCATTACCTGCATGGTGGGCTTTGTAAAAATCCAGACAGAAGCGGTGAAGGCGCTGAAGTTGTAATATGGACGAGATTTTGACCATGGCAGCCGAAATATCCGGTGGCGAAAAGGACGATACGCTTTTGGCGGCCTTGTGCCAGAGTGCGTACAACTCCCTCAAAATGCGGCTGAAGGAGGATGTGACCGTGGAGGACTGCGGAAAGGCATTCCCTGTTGCAGTGGCTGCATTGGCAGCAAAAGCCTGGGAGGACGGCGTAGGGGAGGGAGCCATCAGCAGCTTTGCTGCTGGTTCCGTCAGCCTGTCGGTCAGTCAGGAGGGAGACCGATTCACCTCGGCGGCGATAGAATTGCTGAGACCCTGGATGAAGGATCAGAGCTTTGGATTTCAGAGGGTTTAATATGAAACAGATGGGCGAAAGCATTGGAGAAAAAATCCGGCTGCTGGGACAGCCTGTGGTGTTGAAGGGAAAATGGGGCGACCAGGAGACCAGAGCCATCATTGACCCGGTACATAGTGTTTCGGAAAACGCCAGAAGCATTGCGGCCCTGCCGGATGGATATTTTCCACCGGGAAGCTATCAATACTTTGGACTGCCGGAGGTGGATCTGACAGAGGTACACACGGTGACGGCTGGGGAAAGAACATTTTTCCTGCGCAGGAAGGAACGATATGAGGCAGCGGGAGAAAACTTATATTGGTGGGCACTGCTGATCCAGGGAGGGAGCGAAGATGCAGGAGCTTAAAGCTGCGCTGAAAGCGGCACTGAAGCAGGCAGGAATCTCGGCGGCAGACGGCGGGGCCTGGAAAATGGGGCCCTTACAGAAGGAGAAGGGTGTGTTCGTTTCCCTTCGGCAGATCACCGGAGCCCAGGGGGCCTTTCAGCAGTATCTGGGGCTGGACATTGACGGCAATGAGGTCTATGGGGCAGAGCTGACGGTTACATTTGCGCTGGTATTGCTGACCCCGAAGGAACTGGGGGCACCGGAGGCAGAGGCCTTTGGGGAAGAAATCATGAACGCAGTGCTGCTGGCAGTGGGGCAGCTGGGGGTACAGGAGATTCTGTGCGCTGAGGCCCAGTATGATAGTCTGCGGGACTGCTTTCGACAGGAAATTACGGTACAGAGCCGAATTATGGCCTATGGCACGGAGACAGACAGCGGAGTTGCGCTGAGCGATTTCCGGGTGAAGGCATTGATGCTGTGAGAAAGAGGCTGCATCCGGTGAAGCCTGATGCGGCCTCTTAACAGAAGCGAAAAAGGAGATGTAAGAATGGATTATCACGAACGAACGGGCGTGTATTCAAATTATGAAATGTCAACCATACTGGTATCCAGCGGCGGCAGCAGGACTGTGGCACTGGCGGGGGTGTTCGCAGGCTCGGGTCTGGTAACCATCACCTCGATCAGCCAGGCAGAGCGTGTACTGGGATCTCAGAAGGTGGTGCTGAATCTGACCAGACTGCTGCTGATGAACGGCGCAGGAACTGTGCTGCTGTATCCGTCGGCAGATGATACGGCGGACAACTACAAAGTAGCAATAGAAAAGCTGCTGGAGGAAAAACAGGCATCCTTCCTGATCTGCGACTGCGATTACGGAGATGTTCAACTGGTTATGCGGAATGCACTTCAGGCGGCAGCGGAAGATGGAAATGAGTGCATTGGTGTGATCGGTATGGCCAGTACAGGCGTTAATCCCCTGGTGTCCAGGGCGGCTTCCCTGAATTGCGAACGAATGGTATTGGTGGCCGGCAGCGCAAAGTTGAGCTGGGACAGCTCCATCGGCGGCGGTATCTACGGAGCCGCAGCGGTGGCAGGCTTGCTGGCCGGAGAGACAGATCCGGCGGTTCCGGTTCACGGTGTGGCGCTGAAGGGCATTGGAAATGTGCCTCAGCGTTTTACGGACACGGAAATCGACACCCTGGTAAAGGGCGGTGTCAGCCAGCTGGAGGCATCGGGCGGTACGGTGAGCCTGATCCGGGCGGTGACCACCAGGACGACCACCAACAGTGTGGCAGATGCCAGCTGGCGGGAACTTACCACCATAAGAATCGTGGACGATGTGGTGCCTGGGGTGCGGAATGCCCTACGGGCCAGATTTATTCGGAAGAAAAACAATGAGGCAACCCGGGGCGCCATTCGCTCTCAGGTGGTGGTGGAGCTGGAAAATCGAAAGCAGCGGGAGATTATTGATGACTACGGGGAGATCGAAGTGGAGGCAGATGCGGAGGATCCTACCATTTGTCTGGTTACGTTCTCGTTTGCGGTGGCTCATGGTATCAGCCGCATCTATTTGACGGCCCACATTTCAGTGTAAAAGGAGGAGCATACCATGGAAACAGTGAAAATACCCACAAGTGCGGATATTTATCTGGAGTGTGATGGAACCAAGGTGGCGGTGGTACAGTCCTATCGGGCAGTGACCACCAGAGTCAGCAAGAATATTGAGGCATTTGGGCAGCAGGAGCCTGTGGCGACCATTCGGGGGCTCAGCAAGTATACGCTGGAGCTGAGCCGACTTTATGCAACGGACAAGGCATTGCAGGATGGACTTAATTTCTACGAGATGGAGAATTTCTCTCTGGTTATTGTAAAGCCGGGACGGCGGGTGATCTATACAGGGTGCCAGTGGAGCAGTCTGGAGGAGAGCACCGCCCTGGGAGGCACAGTACTGGAGAAGGTGAACCTGACTGCCACCGGCAGAATGGAGCTGGATGCCTAAATGGATAAGGCACTGTTAGATGTGCTGGCAGGCCAGCGGTGTCTTACGAGACAAGGATATGAGCTTCGCATTTTGTCGGCCTGGGAACTGATACAGGCCAGACAGGAGGCGAGGAGCCTGGAGGGGCCGGAAGAAACCCTGGCCCTCCGGGGGAATGCCTGTATTTTGAGCCGGGCGGTATATCGGGGCGGGATGCGCCTGTTTTCCTCGGGCCGGTCGGTGCTGGAAGGTTGGAGCGGGGAGAAGATTGCCCAGGAGATGGAGGCGTATCGGGCTCTGGCTGACCGGGTGGATCCGGATTGTGGTCAAGAGACACGAATCAGCGCCCTGATGGAGGCCCTGGAAAAGGAGCCGATGGAGCGGATTCGATGGTATGTACTGAAAACATTTGGCGTACTGCCCACGGAAAGCCGGGCGAGATCCATGACAGAGGGGGATTATCTTTACTGCGCCGTACAGCTGATGCTGGACAACGAGGAGCAAAAAAACAAACTCTGCCCCACATGCAGACAAAAAGTGGAGGAGCACCGGTGCATCCGCTGCGGCGGTGCAATCGAGGACGAGGCAGACAGAAATCCCAGCTTTGATCTGAGCCGGTTTGAGGAGATGAGACAGGGTGGATGACTATATTCTGAAGGTTTTATTGGAACAGCAGGACGGGACACAGGAGCACAGTGGGGAGCAAGTGAGAAGAAGGCTGGAGGAATATCTGGTGTCTGGAGAAAATGGCATGACCAATGGGCAGAAGACGGAGGAACCATCGGAACACAATGGGCCCGGTCGTGGGACAGGTGAAAATGAAAAAGAAAAGGACACCGGAGCATGGAAGGGGCAGCAGAGAACGAGAACGCTGGAGCGGGTACTGGCGGGAATTCGGCAATCGGAGGAGCTCCAAACAAGACAACAGGTGGAAATTAAGGATGGGGCGGCTTATCTGGAACAAGTGGGGCTCTGGCGGGAAATACTGGCTACGGGACGCATAAACGGAGGAACAGGCGAAACAACAGGAGCCGCATTCGGAGCCAATGGGCAGGGACGGCAGGCTATGGAGCCGGAGCGGGTTCAGAATGCCATGGAGCCGGAACGGCTTTCTATGTTTTTTCAACGGGACGCCAGAAGATATTCTTAGGGGGTGCAGCAGGTGCTGAATATGCGGTATAAAGATTTTATATGGCCCAACAATCCCTATTCCTATCAGCTCAGTACCAGCCGGGAGCTGGTTGCGCACAGATTTCCGGGACGGGGCTGCGGACTGGAGGATCTGGGGAAAAATATACGGGTACTGACAGGCGAGGGGGAATTCTACGGAGCAGGGGCCTATGAAACGATGCAGGCTCTGTTGGCGGTATTCTATGAGGGGGGAACTGGGGTATTGGTTCACCCGGTGATCGATATGAATCGGGCCTGGTTTCAGGAGCTGGAGCTGATTCAGGAGCCCAGGGAGGACTACGTGAAGTATCGGTTCTCGTTCTGGGAGGATGGAGATGGTACAGTGGTGCAGCAGGGGGCGAAAACCTCGGGCAATCACAGCGTACAGGCGGGACAGAATCTGTGGCAAATTGCAGAGCTGTACGGCACCACGGCTGAAGAACTGCTGAAGGCCAACACGTGGATACAGAACCCCAACAGCCTGACGGTGGGCAGAATGGTGGTGATCCCGTGAAGGCTGTGGTGATTTTGAATGATGGCAGCAGGGTAGGTCTGCCTGTGCTGACGAAGTGGCAATTTATACATACAGACGGAACCAGCAGCGACAGCTTTTCGGTGGGCTTTCGCTGGGACAGCTCTTGGGAGAAAATCCTCAGCAGAGGGGTGAGATTGGAAGCATGGGAGGGGGATACACAGCGATTCTGCGGAATCGTGGATGAGTATGAGGTGACGAGGGACGACAGAGGCATGACAGGGGAGATCTATGGCCGGGGACTGGCAGGACTGCTGATGGACAATGAGGTGCCAGAGCGGGTGTACTACTGGGTCAGATTGAAGGATATTTTAAGAAATTATGCGGAGCCATACAACCTTCCGGCGGTGCAGTATGGGGAAAACTATTGGCTTTCAACCTATGCAGTGGACTACGGAACAGATTGCTGGGATGCCCTATCTGGATTTTGTCTGTGGGCGGCTGGGGTTCAGCCCAGATTTTTACCCGATGGCACATTGCTGATTTCCTCAAAAACCGGGACAAGACGGAGCCTGGATCCAAATGAGGTGGAAAAAACACAGTGGAGGCAGACCCGATACGGAGTCTACAGCCGGGTTATGGCCCAATATGTGGGCACGTATTATGAACAGCAGGTGGACAACGGCAGATTTCAAAAGCTGGGCGGATGTGCCACCCGCCGGATGACAGTTCCAAGAAAGAATCGGTGCAGGGCGGGGCTCAGTTCGCCCAATCAAGTGCTGATGGATTCCCAAAAGGAGTTTCGCACGCTGGAGGTGACGCTGCCCAACTTGTTTTGGGCAGAACCCATGGATATTGTGACGGTGAATTTGCCGGAGATGGGTATTTCCGGGGGATTTCTTGTGACAGAAACAGAAAACAGCCTGGGCGATGGGGGAAAACAGTGCAGGCTGCGTATGCGGGAAATGAGCTGAGAGGAGAAAAGAGAATGTTTCTTTCGGAGCGTTGGAAACAAACAGGTGGAGATATCTCCGGCGGCAGCCTGGAGACGGTGTCTCTGGGCGGCGAAAACAGCACGGTGGTGTCCGCCGGGAATCAGAGCAGCCGGGCCGTTTACGGGCCCGGAGGATTGACCTGGGTGCCGAAACGGGGCCAGGGGGTTCTGGTGGTGAAGGCTGGAATGGAGGACTGCATTGCAGGGGCAGAGACAGAGGGGGCTGGCACGATGGAGCCGGGAGAGATTCGGCTGTATACCGAAAAAGCCTCCATTTGGCTAAAAAATGACGGCTCCATCCTGTTGGAAGGAACCGTGCTGGTGAACGGAAAGGAGATTACGGTATGAGCCTGAAACTGCGGGAGGGGGATTATGTGCCCGATGGCGCAGGTGGATTTCAGCGGGCCTACGGGCTGGAGGCGATTTTGGAGCAGGCCATGTTTCAGTTGACGGCCCGCCGGGGGGCATTTTCGCTGATGCCGGAGGTAGGCAGCAGACTGTATACGCTATACCGGGAGAAGCCATCGGTGCGAAAAACTCTGGCGATTCGCTACGCCGGGGAGGCCCTGGAGCCTTTGGGACTGACGGTGAAGGACGCTGTGGTAACGAGCGGGGAGCCAATGCTGGTGGAGCTGGAGCTTGGCTATGAGGGAAATGAAATGAATTTGGAGGTGACAGTAAAATGACACAGGCAGAGATATATCAGGATATGCTGGCGTTTTTTGAGGAGGAAACCGGGTATGAAATTGGGACAACCGGGGATTTGGCGGTGCGGTTTCAGGCAGCGGCGGCACAGCTGATGGCACTTTATCACTACGGAGACTACATTTACCGACAGGCCTTTCCGCAGACGGCCCAGGAAGAAAGCCTGGATCTCCACGGACAGCGGCGGGGACTTGCACGGCTGGAGGAACGAAAGGCTACGGGAACTCTTCGGTTTTCGATTTCCAGTCCGTTGGCGGCACCCTTGGGAATTGAACAGGGGACGATTTGCCTCAGCAGCGAGGGGACGGCCTTTGAGACTGTAGACAGCGGGATTATTCTGGCGGGAAGCACCTCTGCAGACATTGCAGCCCAGGCTGTGGAACCGGGGCCCCAGGGCAATGCAGTGGCGAAGAGTATTACGGTAATGCAGACACCGCCGGATGGGGTGGAGCTGGTGACAAATCCACAGCGGTTTTCGGGCGGCCGAAGTCGAGAAACGGATGAGGATTACCGAAGCAGAATCTTGGAATCCTACAAGGGGCTGAACAACGGCACAAATGCGGCGTTTTATCGGGAGCTGGCCCTGAGCGTAGATGGGATCGACGGGGTATCGGTGGTGCCGCAGATGAACGGGGCCGGGTCTGTGGGGCTGCTGGTCACCTCTGACAGCGGGAAGGTATCCCAGGGGGCACTGGACAAGCTGGATGCGCTGCTGGAGCAGCGGCGGGAGCTGGGAATTACGGTAGTGGTTCAGGAGCCGGAAAATGTGGTGGTAACAGTTAAGGCGACCATACTTCCGGCAGAGGGCTACTCGGTATCTCAGGCAAAAACCGTGGTGGAACAGGCCCTTGGCGATTACATTGGATCGCTGGCTTTGGGGAAAACACTGTACAAGGCGGCACTTTGCAGCAAAGCTATGTCCACAGGGGCCATAGACAACATTGTGTTTACCAAGCCGGCGGCAGATATGACCCCGGAGGCGGGACAGCGGCTGCTTTTGGGCACCATTACGCTGGAGGGAATTTAATGTATTTTGATTATCTTTGGGGAATGCTGGAGCCTTTGGGGGTGTACAGGGACAGCGGATACAACCTGGGTGAGCTGAAGGCATTGGGAAACGGTATGGACGATGTTCAGCAGCAGATGGAGCAATATATCAAAGAGATTGATCCAGGGACTGCCACGGGGAACGGACTGTCGCTGGCAGAGGGGCTGTTTCCAATGCTGGCATCCAACGGCACAACCAGCCGAAGAGAAGCACTGTCGGCGCTGTTTTCGGTGGATACCCAGTGGGGAAGCAGGGAAAGACTGACGAAGACGCTGGAGGCCTGCGGCATTCCGGTGATGATTTCGGAGTCAACGGAGCCCTTTTGCTGCCAGGTGACCATGAAGGAGAAAATGGTGATTGCCAAGGATCCTGTGTTTCAGCTGCGGGTACTGGAGTGCATTATGCCCTGTCACATGAAGGTAACAGTGACACTTTCTTATTATGACATTCGAACCAGCACAACCGTTCAAGAGACGGTGGCACTGGAGGATCTGCGAAAACGATCTCAGGGGGCGTGGGAACAGCGACTGGGGTATTTGGAATAAAAAATCACCCCGGGCGCAAATGCGTTCCGGGGTGATTGGACTCAGGAGATAATACCGTAGCGGGCTTTTTCGGTGAGAATCCGAAGGACGCTGTCGTTGATCTGGGATTCCTGGATGGTGCCGTCTGCCACAGCAGCGGCCACAGCGCTTACCACGGTGTCAATATTGGAGACACACAGCAGCATGTCACAGCCGGCAGAGATGGCGGCAATGGCAGCCTCGGAGTAGGAGTAGTTATCTGTGATGGCACCCATATTAAGGGCATCTGTAATGATGATACCGTTATAGCCAAGCTGCTCCCGGAGAAGACCGGTGACAATGGCGGGGGAGAGACAAGCAGGGTGATCCGGATCGATTTGGGTCATGGTCATGTGGCCTACCATAATCATGGGGGCGCCTGCGGCAATGGCAGCCTCAAAGGGCTTTAAGTCGCACTGAGCCAACTCCTCCTGAGTACGGTCAGAGGAAGCATAGCCATTGTGGGTGTCGCCGCCGGTGCTGCCATGGCCGGGGAAATGCTTGGGACAGGAGAGCATCCCACCGTCCCGGAGGCCAGAGACCACTGTGGAGACCATGTCGGAAACCAGAGCGGCATCGGAGCCAAAGCTGCGAACTTTGACCACGGTGTTCTCGTCGTTGGTGAGCACATCTGCCACGGGAGAGAAGTTGACATTGAAGCCCAGAGCGGTAAGCTCGCTGGCCTGGGTGGCACCAATCTCATAGACTGCGTCGGTATCTCCGGCACTGCCGTAGGTGACCATGTCATCAAAGGCGGTGGTACCCAGGGAGTCGGCAGCACGAGCCACAGTGCCCCCCTCTTCGTCGATGCCGATGAACAGTCCCCGTCCTGTCAGCTCGGTGGAGTAGGACTGGATATTGGAGATCATTTCCGTTGTCTGGTCTACGGAAATCAGATTGTCAGAAAAGTAGATGATACCGCCCACAGGCCTGGACTCCAGTGCGGAGCGGGTGGCGCTGCCGCTTTGGGTGACTTTGTTATAGCCGGTCAGGGCCTCGGGGGTAACAAACAGCATCTGATAAATCTTTTCTTCCAGGGTCATGCTGCCGAGCATGGTCTGCACCGTGGAGGTGTTGATATTGGTTTGAACGACAGGAGCCTGAATCTGGGGCTGGGATTCCTGAATGGAGCCGTAGTCCTCCAGCATGGTGGGCTTTTTTGCGGGAGCCAAGGATGAGGTTGTGCCGTCAGTCAGAACCACTTTGGTAGTGGGCTCCTCGGCAGGGTCTGCGACTTCATGCTCCAGAGACTGGAGAGAGTCGTATTGGCTGGAGAACACAAAAGTGGCCCCTCCAGCGACCACCGCAACGATCAAAATAATCAGAAGCAGTGAAATGATAATTCGTTTGGCCATATAGAACCTCCGGTATGTTTGTTTGATGTGGATAGTATACCGCACATTGTGCGGTTTTTCTACCTTAAAACAAGGTTTTTCTTGAAATTAGACTGTTTTTTTATGTAGTGTTCCCATTCTGAAACGGTAATTTTTTAATTTTTGACAAAATTCTCAGTTGGTGCACACAAACGGGTAAATCTATGTTATAATGGCTAGGAAGCTCTTCATATATGATAAAACGACTCTATTTTCAGGAAAGGAATGAAATATATGTCCGATACTTCCTCTGTTTACAAGATTTGTCCCCAGTGCGGTCAATCCGTATCTGTGGCGGCGAAGTTCTGTCCCTCCTGCGGTACCCCCTTTACCGAGGAGAATGACGAGTTTGTGGCCTATGAACGTTATCAGCAGCCTGCTGATGTGGACTATACCCAGCAGTACACTGCTTTCGGCGGCAACACAGGAGGGGTAGATCCCAACGCCAATCTCTACCCCGGCCCCGACCAGAGCAGCGGCTACGAGAACGGGGATATGAGCTACAGCGAATATGATACTTCCGATGGGGAAAGCCGAGAGGGCTATAGCTTCAGCCGGGGCAAAAACAATCTGGCGGAAGAGGCATCAAACCCCGGTGTGCGTAAGAATCCCCTGGATCCAGGAAAGCGGAACGGACTGATCGTTACGGTGATTGCGGCAATTCTGCTGGTGGCAGTGATCGCAGTGGGCGTTGTGATGGCCTTTAAACTGGGCATCGTGGGATCTAATCAGGAAGAGACACCTATGACGCTGGCCCAGCAGCAGTATAACGAAGCAAACTACCAGGAGGCCATTGCTCAGCTGGAGAATATAATTGCCAGCGGCGAGGCCACGGTAGAGACCTATGAGCTTTTGGGAACCACCTATGAGACGGTGGAAGAGCCGGATAAGGCGGCAGATGCATATCTGCGGGGATTCCAGGAGCTGAAGGACAGCGGTCTGAAAAAGGCGGCTATTGATGCCTATCTGAAGATGGGCGACGAGGCTAAGTCTGAAAGTGATATGGTTACGGCTAAAAATTGCTATGACACCGTTCTGGAGAAGCTGGATCCCAGCAACTCCGCAGCCATTGCCGGTCTGGCCAGCCTGAATCAGGCGGCAGAGGAGGAGCAGGAAAAAGAACCGACTCCCTCGCCCAGCCCCAGCACAGGCGTGATTGTACCGCCCTCTCCCAGCGCCCCGGGAGCAGGAGAGACGGATCCGGAGGCATCCCCCAGCACATCCCCTGAGACTACGGCAGCGCCCAGCCCCACGGCTGGACAGGGCTCTACCGTTATTAAGGAGCAGGAGCAGGCTGTGGTGACTCCTACGGCAACCCCCACAGCTACCCCCACACCCACGGTGAAGCCTTCTGCAACCCCCACACCCACGGCAAAGCCCACAGCTACTCCCACGGCCAAGCCCTCGCCCAGCCCCACTCCTTCGCCCAGCCCGTCTCCCACACCCACTCCGGCAACAAGCTTTACCCTCAATGGTAATACCTATAAGATCGTGTCCGGAAATTATACGTGGTGGGAAGCAAAGGCAGATGCAGAGGCAAAAGGTGGACATATTCTGACTGTGACCTCTGAGGAGGAATTCAACAAGGCTGCCCAGCTGGCGGATGCCAACGGTCTGGTCTTTATGTGGCTGAACATGAACGTAAACAGCGTAGATGATTGGGATGTTTCCACCTGGGGAACCGGTGAGTCTATGAACTTTACCGCATGGTATCCCGGTGAGCCCAGCGGCGGCGAAGAAACCTATTTGTCCATGTTTAAGGTGGACGGAAGCTGGTACTTCAACGATGCCGCCAATTCGGTCAGCGAATATTCCGGGAAAAAGGGATATATTCTGGAGATCGATGGTTAAATAAAAGTATTCTCCCGGAACGGAACCGTTCCGGGAGAATTTTTGCTTACGCCAGTTCTTTTGTGAATTTCCCCATCAGCAAAACCGTGACGATGGCTACGGAAATCTCGGCTATGGGCGTGGCAAACCAGAGACTGGATGCACGCTGTTTACTTTTCCATGTAGCGGTCGTAAGCGTCCTGCTTAATTTCCAGGGCACGGGTCAGACCCATTTCCCGGACGGCCTCTTCGTAGGCTTCGTATTCGGTCTCGATGTTCATATCGCCGGTGATAAACTTATCACGGCACTCCAGCGCATAGGACTCATAGTCGCCGGCCAGCTTGGAGATCTCATAGGTCTCGTCGATGGTGAGCTGGGCCACATAGGGGTAGATGTCCCGGTTGTCACGGCTGGCAGACCAGATGGAGAAGCAGTCCTTCTCGT
>CAZFXB010000002.1:18412-28424 GCA_964522835.1 uncultured Oscillospiraceae bacterium | reverse complement strand
GACAGGTACTCTTCCTTGCCCAGCTTCACTTCGGTGCCAACATAGCGGGCCATAATGACCTTCTGTCCCACCTCAACGGTCATCTTCACATCGATGCCATCGATGTTGCCGCCGGGGCCAACAGCCACGATCTCAGCAACGGTGGGCTTTTCCTTGGCCTTGGAGGTCAGGATCAGACCGGACTCGGTGGTTTCCTCCACCTCGGTCATCTTCACGATGACCTTGTCAAACAAAGGTACGAGTTTCATATAAGGTTCCTCCTTAAAATAATCTGACGGCCTATGGGGCCTGTCATGGTTCTACTGTTTCAGGTTAGCACTCAAAACCATCGAGTGCTAACAGGTATATAATATCCCAACTGTCCCAAATGCACAAGTGTCAATTTGCACAATATCAAAGATTTTTTATTGTGAACTTTTTCTAAACAGATTTCTTTTCGCTAAACTCCCCCAAAACAGGAAAAAGACCTGCATTTTTCGACATTTTGTGTTATAATATGGTTCGTGACTATTTTTAAGATCCGGAGGAATTTACTTGAACAACACATCCAACAAACTGGGAGATATGCCCATTGGCCGGCTGCTCATTTCCATGAGCGTACCCATGATGCTCTCCTTCTTCATCCAGGCCCTTTATAACATGGTGGACTCCATGTTCGTGGCCCGCATCTCCGAGGATGCCCTCACCGCCGTGTCCATCGCTCTGCCCATGCAGCAGATCATCAATGCCATCGGCGTAGGTACTGGCGTGGCCGTCACCGCACTGGTGCCCCGGTATCAGGGCCAGGGTCAGAAGGAACGGGCCCGGCAAATCGCCAACACCACGGTGCTCCTGTCCATTTGCTATACGGTGATCTTCTTCCTGGTGGGCATCACCTGTGTCCGGGGCTACTACACCATGCAGACCACCCTGCCCACCATTGTGGAGGCCGGTGTGGATTATCTGTCCGTCATCTGTATGGTCTCTATAGGTGCCTTCTTCGGCCAGAACTTTGAGAAGCTGCTGATTGCCACTGGCAACACCTTCTATTCCATGCTGGCCCAGGCCAGCGGTGCCATTTTCAATATCATCTTTGACCCCCTGCTGATTTTCGGCATTGGCCCCTTCCCCGAGATGGGGGTCAAGGGTGCGGCTCTGGCCACCGTTCTGGGGCAGATCTTCGCCGCTCTGGTGGCCCTTTTCTTCCTCCACAAGAAAGAGAAGAACATCCGCCTCAGCTTCCGCTACATGACCCCCACCCTCAATATGCTAAAAGAGATCTACAGCATTGGTATTCCCTCCATTATTACCGTGGGTCTCACCTCCGCCATGAGCTTCTGCCTGAACCAGATTCTTTTGGCCTTCTCCACCACCGCCACCGCCGTATTCGGCATCTGGCTAAAACTGCAAAACTTCGCCTTCATGCCAGTGTTCGGTCTGAATAACGGCACTGTCCCCATGATTTCCTACAACTACGGCACTGGAAATCTGCCCCGGGTAAAAAAGACGGTAAAGCTGGCCCTGCTGGTGGCTCTGGGGCTGGAGCTTTTCCTGCTGCTGGTCTTTGAGCTGATCCCTGTTCCCCTGCTGGGGCTGTTCAGTGCATCCTCCACCATGCTGAGCATCGGCATCGTGGCCCTGCGTATCTGCTGCCTGAGCCTGCCCTTTGGTGCCGTGGCTGTAATCCTGTCCTCCTCCTTTCAGTCTCTGGGCCGGAGCCGCTACACCCTGATCGTCAATCTGTGCCGCCAGCTCTTCTTCATTGTGCCCATCGCATATCTGATGAGCCTGACAGGCCGTCTGGAGCTGATCTGGACTGCCGCCCCCCTGGCGGAGCTTTTCAGTATGCTCCTGGCCATCATCCTGTGGAAGAAAATGCGTAAAATGCTAAATATGTAATCTCAACACCCTAGATACATATAAGGCCACCCCCTATGCGTAGGGGGTGGCCTTGCGTTTATTCCCTGGAGAACCCGTACAAACTGTCAAATTCGCACACATCTGAGCTTCCCCTGGGGGAAGCTGGCAGCCGTCAGGCTGACTGATGAGGGCGCAGGATGCAGCTACATTATGATACAGATTCAGGCGAATTCGTACACACTGCCAAGTTCGCACCAGCCAGGGCTCGCTCCGTTGGGGAGAGCTGTCAGCGGCAGCTGACTGAGAGGGGGCAGTTTGCAGCTGAAAAACGATGCAAATGCAGAAAAATTCATACCATATCAGTCCCTCATCCACCACCCCTTTGGGGCGGTCCCCCTTCCCCCAGGGGAAGGTTTTATGAACTGCGTACAGACGCAGCAACCTGACGTATCCCCTCTCCGTCCGCCTTCGGCGGCCACCTCTCCCCATAGGGGCGAGGCAGGTGCTCCCGCAGCAGTGTATGAAAAGATTATTCCAATCCGTTTTCCGAAGGAAAACACCACAATCTATTTCTTATTCCCTATTTTCTTCTCTACCGCAAAAACCGCTGCCAGGTCTGATATGCCCCGGCAGCGGTTCTTTTGTTCCATATTATCCGCCCAAATAGGCTTTCTGTACCCGCTCGTCGTTCAGCAGTTCCTTGGCACTGCCGCTCATGGAGATCTTACCAGTCTCCAGAACGTAGGCCCGGTCTGCAATGGAGAGGGCCACCTGTGCGTTCTGCTCTACCAGCAGGATGGTGGTTCCGGCCCGGTGCAGCTCCTTGATAATGTCAAAGATCTGCTCCACCAGAATGGGTGCCAGACCCATAGAGGGCTCATCCAGCATCAACAGCTTGGGCTTGCTCATCATGGCCCGTCCCATAGCCAGCATCTGCTGCTCGCCGCCGGACAGGGTTCCTGCGGTCTGCTTGTAACGCTCCTTCAGTCGGGGGAACCGCTGATATACATCCTCCAGAGAATCCTGAATCTCGCTGGCAGGCCGGGTATAACCGCCCATCTCCAGGTTTTCCTGAACGCTCATCTGAAGGAATACCCGCCGTCCCTCGGGACACAGGGCCATACCGTGGGACACGGTCTTGTGGGCAGGCACACCCAGCAGGCTCTGTCCCTCAAATTCCACATTGCCGCTTCTGGGTTTCAGAAGTCCGGACACCGTGTTCAGGGTGGTGGACTTACCGGCACCATTGGCACCGATCAGGGTCACGATCTCCCCCTCGTTGACTTCAAAGGAGACACCCTTAATGGCATGGATGCTGCCGTAGTAAACGTGAATATCATCAACCTTTAACAGACTCATGCTCAGCCCTCCTTCTTCTTACCCAGATATGCCTCGATAACCTGGGGATTGGCCTGAATCTCTGCGGGGGTGCCCTTGGCAATGATTCGACCGTAGTTCAGTACAGCGATACCCTCACAGATACCCATAACCAGATTCATGTCATGCTCAATGAGCATAATGGCAATGCCGAAGGTATCCCGGATGTGGCGAATATTTTCCATCAGCTCCGCTGTCTCCGAAGGGTTCATGCCTGCGGCAGGCTCATCCAGTAGCAAAAGGCTTGGATTGGTGGCCAGGGCCCGGACGATCTCCAGCCGACGCTGGGCACCGTAGGGCAGAGAACCGGCCTTTACATCGGCCTCTTTCTCCATATCAAAGATAGAAAGCAGCTCCAGAGCCCGCTCGTGGGACTCCTTCTCCCCCTTCCAGAACCGGGGCAGACGGAATACATCGGAAACAAGACCGCCCTGGATGTTGTTGTGGAGACCGATCTTCACGTTCTCCTCCACCGTCAGGTTGGAAAAGAGTCGAATATTTTGGAAGGTACGGGCGATACCCATTTTGTTGACCTGTGCGGTAGTCTTGCCCGTGGTCTCGTGGCCGTTCAGCAGAATGGTACCCCGGGTGGGCTGATATACCTTGGTCAAAAGGTTAAATACGGTGGTCTTACCGGCACCATTGGGGCCAATGAGACCGCAGATCTCCGTGGGGCCTACGGTAATGTTGAAATCATCCACCGCTTTCAGACCGCCGAAGTCAATGCCCAGGTGCTTGCACTCAAGAGCAGGGGTTTTGTCCAGGTCACGCTCGGGAATGATACTGTCGCTGGGATAGGGAACCATCTTCACCGGCATCTTACTCATGGTCAGCACCTCCTTCCGCCTTGTCCAGGGCCTTATCGACCCGTTTTCTAAATCGAATCACCTTGTCCAGCTTTTCCTTTGCAATGTCCAGATAACCCTTCAGTGTGGGGTTGTTGGTCACCAGCATAACCAGGATCAGCACAATGGCGTAGATCAGCATCCGGTACTCATTGACAGCCCGGAGCAGCTCCGGCAGCAGGGTCAGCACAGCAGCCGCAATCACGCTGCCCCGAATATTGCCCATACCGCCCAGTACAACAAATACCAGAATCAGAATGGAGGTGTTGAAGTCAAACTTTCTGGGCACCACAGAGCTGTAATTGAGCCCATAGAGGGCACCGGCCATACCGGCCATGGCAGCGGATACCACAAAGGCCATCAGCTTATACTTGGTAATGTTCAGACCTACAGACTCCGCTGCGATCCGGTTATCCCGGATGGCCATAATGGCCCGGCCGCTGCGGCTGCGAATCAGGTTCTGGGTAATAATCAGCACCACCATCACCAGCAGGAAGCCTGCCAGGAAGGTAGACAGCTTGGTCACACCGGTTGCACCCATGGGCCCGTTGATGATCTCTCTGCCGGTTTCCTCCAGTCCCAGATGGGCTGCATCCGTAAAGGAGAAATGAAGACCGTTTCCATCCACACCAACATACAGGTTGTTCAGGATGTTCTTGATGATCTCACCGAAGGCCAGGGTAACAATGGCCAGATAGTCGCCGGAGAGACGAAGTACAGGCACACCCACGATCACACCGGCAATGGCTGCACAGATACCGCCGATCACCACACCGATGAGCAGCCGAGCTCCGGCCACAGGGATCAGGTTCTGAAGGCTCATAGCCGCCACAATGCCGGAGAAAGCGCCCACGCTCATAAAGCCTGCATGGCCCAGGCTCAGCTCACCGGAGATACCTACCGTCAGGTTCAGAGAAACTGCCATACAGATATACACACAGATGGGCACCAGCTGGCCCTGAAGGGCATTGGACACAGACCCGGAGGAAACCAGCGCCTGCATAATGACGTATACCACAATCACCATCAAATAGGTGATAAAATCGCTGCGGGTGGATTTGCTTATTTTTTTCATCGTTTCCACCTCACACTTTCTCGCTGATCTTCTTGCCCAAAAGGCCCGTGGGCTTAATGAGCAGAACCACGATCAAAACTGCAAATACAATGGCATCAGAGAACTGGGTGGAGATATAAGCTTTGGCAAAGATCTCGATAATACCCAGCAGGATGCCACCCAAAAGTGCCCCGGGAATGGAACCGATGCCGCCGAATACTGCGGCAGTAAAGGCCTTGATACCGGGCATGGAACCGGTGGTAGGCACCAGCGTGGGATATGCTGAGCACAGCAGTACACCAGCAATGGCCGCCAGACCGGAGCCAATGGCAAAGGTCATGGAAATGGTGGAGTTCACATTGATACCCATAAGCTGGGCAGCGCCCTTGTCCTCGGAAACAGCCCGCATGGCCTTGCCCATTTTGGTTTTTCCGGTAAACATGGTCAGCGCCACCATAATAATGATGCAGCACAGCACGGTCACAATGGAAACGGAAGAAATAATCAACTCGCCTCCAAACAGCTTCAGCGCAGGCAGCTCCACCACAGAGGGGAACACCTTGGGATCAGACTTCCAGATCAGCTGGGCTGCATTCTGGAGGAAATAGCTCACACCGATGGCGGTAATGAGCACTGCCAGAGACCCGGCCTGCCGCAGAGGCTTATAGGCCAGCCGCTCAATAATCATACCCAGCACAGTGCATACCATCATGGCCATAACCACGCCTACCAGCGGG
Organism: uncultured Oscillospiraceae bacterium; assembly: GCA_964522835.1. Taxonomy (GTDB): domain Bacteria; phylum Bacillota; class Clostridia; order Oscillospirales; family Oscillospiraceae; genus HGM13006. The sequence goes on along the minus strand of CAZFXB010000002.1, from coordinate 22,572 downwards.
GGCAGCCCCAGGTAGCTCATGGCGCAGTAGCAAATGTAGGCACCCACCATGATAACATCGCCGTGGGCAAAGTTCAGCATCTTGGCAATACCATAAACCATGGTATAGCCCAGTGCAATGATGGCATAAACGCTTCCCAGGCTGATGCCGTTGATCAGATTGGAAAGAAAGCTCATACCCCGCACCTCCCTTTTCTACAAATTTCTCATAATAAACCGATAAACGGGGGTTGCCTGGTGGCAACCCCCGTCGATGTTCAAGAGGGGTCTACGGATCACATACCAACGTATGCGCCGTTCTGAATGACCATGCCCTTAGGAGCCTTGGAAACTTCACCGGTGGAGGACCAGGTCATGCCAGTACCGGTAAGGCCGTCGAAGGTGAACTCAGCAGCGGTGAAGGTCTCCACCATCTTGTCGCAAACATCTGTTGCGGACATGTCAGCGGTAACACCGTTCTTCTCAACTGCATTGTAGATGGCCCATACGCAGTCATAAGCGTCAGCTGCAAACTGGTTGGGTGTGCCGCCGAACTTCTCTTCGTAGGTCTTAACGAAGTTCTGGGTCTTCTCATCGGTTGCATCAGCGGAGAAGGGGGTCAGCAGCATAACGCCCTCGGCCAGGGAGGTGTCGAAGCCCTCCAGGGTCAGGATGCCGTCCATGCCGTCCACGCCGAAGAACTTGGGCGCATACTCCATGGTCTTGGCCTGAGCCAGGATCAGGGAAGCGGGCTGATAGTAGATGGGCATAAACAGCAGGTCAGCACCGGCGGTCTTAGCCTCGCCCAGCTGTACGGAGAAGTCGCTGGATGTGTCCGTGGTGAAGGTGGTCACGGAGACAATCTCCAGACCCTGAGCCTCAGCCTCGGTCTTAAACTTCTCGTAAATGCCGGTGGAGTAAGCATCATCGTTCTTGTAGATGATGGCGATCTTGGAGCCCAGGTTCTGCTCCTTGATGTACTGTGCAGATGCGGTGCCCTGGTTGGGGTCGGTGAAGCACATCTGGAAAACGTTGTCCTTGCCATCGATTACATCGGTGGAAGAAGCAGAGGGAGTCAGCTCAAAAATACGGTCTGCGTTGGTCTCAGTGGAGACTGCAATGCAGGAGCCGGTGGTGGTGCAGCCGACCAGCATCTGCATACCCCAGTCCTTCAGGGTGTTGTATGCGTTAACAGCCTTCTCTGCGTCAGCTTCGTCGTCCTGCCAGTTCAGCTCGAACTGGACACCGCCCAGAGCGTTGATCTCGTCAACAGCGATCTGAGCGCCGTACTTGGTTGCGTTACCATAAATAGCAGCGTCGCCGGTGGTGGGGCCGATGCCGCCCAGCTTAATGACGGAACCGGAGTTTTCGCCATTGGCAGCAGACGCTTCTGCATTGGAAGCAGCAGAGCTGCCGCAGGCAGCCATGGACAGAACCATAGCCATAGCCATGAGCAGTGCAATAAACTTTTTCATATTGGTTTTCCTCCAATCGTATGTTGTAATGACATTTCAGGTCATTTACAAGTTGGCTATACTTTAGCACATTAACATACTGCAAGTCAAGGGATTTTGAATACTAAAATGCACCGAAATTTCACGGAAATTTCATAAAGTTTTGTACGTTTTAGCAAGAATGCATACTGCGAATGAATATTCACTGTTTTTTCTCAAAAATCCCGGTTTTCTTTGCAATATAAGCCCCCAGAAAACCGCATACCAGGCCCAGAATTGCTCCGCAGACCACGTCGCTTGGATAATGTACATACAAATATAACCGGCTCAAACCGATAACCCCTGCCAGGATCAGTGCAGGAATCCGTCCTCTGGCTTTCATAAAAAGCAGCGCTCCCGCCGCCGCAAAGGAGGCCGCCGTGTGGCCTGACGGGAAGGAATAGTCATGTGGAGCCGCAATCAGCAGCTCGATCCCCTGCCGAATATCATAGGGCCGCACCCGCTGAACCAGAGGCTTGATGGTCACATTGCAGAGGAGCAGATCGAAAATCAGGGCCATGGCCACCGCCGCTCCATATTTCCTTGTCTTTTTCGGAATCAGCAGCACCACCGCCAGTGCAATCCAGAACCAGCCTCCGTCCCCCAAATGGGTCACCAGAGGCACCAGGGTGTCCAATACACCGCACCGAATATGCTCCGCAATAAAATCGAGAATGGCAAAATCTATATTCGTAATCACCTACGCCACTCCTTTCTGCCCTCTAGTATACCACTCCGGCCTCGTCCCCGCAACTTTTTCGCCTTTTCTGTAACACTTTTCGCTCCATCTGCGTTATGATAGGCGAATGTACATTCCATTCCCACCCCAGGAGGTGATCCCATGACGGAAGAAAAAATGCTGTCCCGGTTAAAGCGGGGCAAACCCGATGCTCTGGAAGCCCTGATCGACCAATATAACGGCTATGTTTCCAGCATCATCACCTATATCATAGGTACCAGCGGTACCCAGCAGGATGTGGAGGAACTGGTTTCCGATGTGTTCTTTTCCATTTGGAACCACGCCCAGGCCCTGACACCGGGCAAAGTAAAACCCTATATCGGAGCCGCCGCCCGGAACCGGGCAAAAAGTTTCCTGCGTTCTCACCGAGAGCTCCCCATGGATCTGGACGAAATTCCCCTGCCCGTCGGAGACAACACGGAAAACACCCTGCTTCTGAAAGAACAGCAGCAGTATCTCTACAAAGCGATTTCGAATTTGCCCCCACCAGACAAGGAAATTTTTCTCCGATACTATTATTATTTCCAGTCCTCTGTAGACATCGCCCGGGAACTGGATATGACCCCCGGCACCGTTCGCACCCATCTGATGCGGGGACGAAACAAACTAAAAGAAAAACTGATTCAGGAGGATGTGCTATGAAGATCACCGATATGCTGAACGCCTACCCCGAACACACTGTTCCCCTGCCGGAGGTCTCCGTTCCCTCCCCGGAACGTACAAAGGAGCTTACCATGAATAAAATCAAATCATCCCGTGCAAAAACACGTCGTTTTCCCCGAAAAGCACTGATCCTCGCAGCAGCCCTGGCCCTTTTCACTCTCTCCGCCTTTGCCGCCGGCTTTACCCTGTGGGAGCGGGCCAGACAGGATCTGGGCCTTACCGATTTGGACATTCCGGAGTATACCGAGTATTCCATTGACGAAAACGCCCAGCCCACCGAAATCACCTTCCAGGACGAAGAAGCCGAGAACGCCATGGGGAAATATGTAGTACCGGATGCAAAAATCGATTTGGTTTCCGCCCTGTGTACCGGAAATCAAATCACCGCCTATGTGGCCATTTCCCCGGTCACCCAGGAGATGGCCGACCTGACCTGGTCAGAGAATCAGGGCCTCTATGATATGGCCAGCTGGGACATTGGCCTGACCCACACCGAGGGTACAGAGAATTCTCTTCGTTCCTGGGGCTCTCTCTGCACCCAGACGGAGTATGACCCGGATACAGAAACCGCCCTTGTCCGGCTGAACATGGAGGGCACTGTTTTTGAGGAAGCCACGGAGCTGACTCTGTCCCTGACCTGGTGGAGCCAGGCCGGCGAAACAGACCCGGTGAATACCGTCCGGTATTACGGCAATGTGACCATTCCCGTCACCCACTCCGCTGCCCTCACCGCATCCACGGATTTTTCCTTTGAAAATATCTTCCTGCCCCAGTTCACCGGTTCCATCACCAACCTGGAAGTTCAGGCCGGATATATTGCCGTCACCCTGGAACGCCCCTCTTTCCGGGAGGCCTGCGACACATTGGGCGAGGATGCCTGGTTCCTCATAGGCGATGCTTATGAAAACTACTACCGAGGCCAGCAGGGTCTGGAACCTGAAACGGAGTTTACAGAGCTGGACGCAGATGTGTACTACCGTCGCAGCTGGAATATGTCCCTATCACAATTCCTGGCTGATGCCACCCTGATTCTTCAGGACGGCACCACCCTGGTAATTTCCCAGCAGGGAAGCCCCTACGCCGACTGGCGTCCCATGGAGATCGAGTATGACGCCGAGTACGATGAAACCACCGCCAATACATTCTATTACCAGTATGATCTGTCCACCCCTCTGGATCTAAGCCAGATCAAGTCCATCACCATCGGCGGTACAGAGTACCCCCTCACCTGACCCGGCAAACCGCCATAATGGCACCGTCCCGGCAATTCCGTAACAGCCAGAGGCT
>CAZFXB010000002.1:0-18312 GCA_964522835.1 uncultured Oscillospiraceae bacterium | reverse complement strand
AGGCTGACTGATGAGGTGTCCACGGTATCTTTTTACCAACTATTTTCTTGTTTTAGTCCTGGGTAACACCTCATCCGACGGCTTCGCCGCCACCTTCTCCTCGAGGAGAAGGCTTTGGGTGCTGCCGCACCAGCGGAAAAATCGAACTGCCCACCAGCGACGGCTTGAGGGCAAGCCGCCCTACAATGTCTCATGAAGTTGTTTCCTAGTTGTAGGGCCGGTTGCCCTCAACCTGCCGGCAGTACAGGGAAAAATCGCAAAAACCGTTTCGGCAAATTCGTAAATACTTTCATATTCGCAATGACGTGTGCGTTTTAAGAACTGCGTACAAACAACGGCGGCTCCACTTGGAGCCGCCGTTGCTGCATTTCTATTGAGTTATTCCACAATCAGCGTACCGCCGGAGGAAAGGGTATAGGTGCCCTGGCCCTCCTGGGCAACGGCATGAATGGTGACACCCTGGGGTGCGTCCATCTGAGCCACATCCAGATCGCCGCCAATGACCACCTGGGAATCCCCGGTGGCATACCAGCGGGAGCCCTGATCCATAATGATGGCAGCATTCAGAATCTTGCCGGTTAGGCAGGTGGAGTTCATGTACACCCGGCAATCCCGCTCCGGATCCTCGTGCAGAATATCGCCCTTCACGGTCATATCCCGCAGCCGCAGCTCATCGCCGGGGGTAGGCCGACCGTTGACACGGGCAGCGTTGGGATCCTCGTTCTTGCAGGTACGCATCAGTACTCCCGGGGTCTCGATTTCGCAGTTGTCCAGCTCTACCACCACGTTCTGACCATGAACCTCAATGGCAGTCTTGCCGGTCTTCACATAGCAGTCCCGCAGGGTCAGCTCACCCACCTCGGTGTGGCGGCCCATGACACAGTGCATCAGGGCAAGATAGGTGCCGCAGTTCAGCTCACTGTCGGTAAACTTTACAGAGGCTTCGCCTGCCACAATGGCAGCCTGGCAGGCCACATCGAACTTACAGCCATTGAACACGTCATGGCAGCCCCAGTCTGCATAGGCACCGTAGCCGGATTTGGTGGCTACCACCTTGCAGTCGTTGGCCTCCAGATATACAAAGCCGTTGGAGGCATCGGTGGACAGAGCAGCCCAGCCGTCGCAGGTCACAAGGGAGTTGTAGAAATAGCTGTAGGAGTTCTGAACGGTGCAATGGGTACGGTTGTTGCCCTGGATCTCCAGGGGAGCAGGGGGATTCATCTTGGGCGCCTCTCCGGGGGCATCCTCGCCGTAGGGTGCTCCGTGGCTCACCAGTGCGGAGTCATATACCTTCAGCACGCTGCCGCCGGAGGCGGAGGTGGCGGTACGGCTCAGACCATAAACATCAATGAGGCAGTCCTTCAGGGTCAGGGTTGCATGGTCAGAAACGCCTGCACCGGCAGACTTTTCGCCCAGTCCCTGGCCGTCACCGGACAGAGAGATCACGGCACCCTCTACGGTGTAGTCCGTGCCTGCGCCCTCGGCATAAATGCCGCCAACGCTGCCGTCATAGGCCACAATGCGGACATCCGTAGCCTCTGTGTCTCCAATTTCTCCGCCATAGATGGTCTTGTCGTTGCCTTCGATCCGCTTGCCGTCCTTAATGTACACAGAGGGCATCATCACCGGGCCCTTGCCCATGGGAGGAGGCCCGCCAGCCTTGTCCTCGATACCGTTTTCCTTAAACCAGTCCCAGGGCTCAATGGGCACATAGGGTACTCTGGGGGTAATGGTCAGCTCTTTTGCCTTTAACATTGCCATATAAAAAACCTTCCTTCGGTAAAAGTACGCAGTTTCCCGCTGTGGTCATTATACCCCGATTATTTCGACTTCGCAAGATACACTTCTTGCGGTGATATAAAAAAATAAGGCTGTCTTGCTCTGCACAAGACAGCCCCTCAAATCAGATCAGCTTAATTGCCTCAGGCCCCAGGAATTCCATAGCGGACATATCCTCCAGGTAGAAGCAGATGTGATAGTGCCCCGTCTCCTCGTTGTAGCTCTTCTTGAGGCCGGGTGCCACCTCAAACATGTGCTCCTGCACCTCCGGCCGGTCATCAAAGACAGCCTTGCCCCGGATCCGCAGCATAGAGCCATTTTTAAAGATGCAGAGCTCGCAGTTGGGGTTCTCCAGCAGCTCTTTGTAGGCAGCCTTGTGGGTTCCTACGCCGAAATAAAGCTTGTCCTCAAACACCATGGTAAAGCCAAAGGGCCGAACTCTGGGCTCATTGGCCTCCACGGTGGTGAAATAGAACAGACTGCCCAGCTTTTCGTACAGCTCCTGAATGGTAATCATCGCAAAAACATCCTTTCTCATCAGATACTGCCATTATAGCGGACAGCCCCCCGGATTACAAGAAAAAATATTACGTGTTTTTTATAATTACCTGGGCAATCACATCGGCAGCGTGCTCACAGAGGTCACAGCAGTTTTCCAGCCCCTCATACACCGCCTTTGCCCCCAGCAGGGTCTTGCCGTCGGTGTCAGAGCCAAAAAGTCCGTGCATAGCCTCCACATAGATGGCATCTGCTTCAATTTCAATGTCATTCACCTTCACCAATAGGCTTTGTAGCTTCTCCGGCTTTTTAAAGCCCCGCAGCTCCTTCGCCGCCTCATGCAGTGCCTTGACGCATTTGTTCACCACCCGGGACAGTTCCCCGGTTTTCTCCGGAATCACATCAATGTGGTACATATATACATCCAGAATTACCTCGTCCAGTGCATCGGTAATGTCATCAATGATCTGCACCAGCCCCAGAATATCCTCCTGGTCAATGGGCGTAATAAACTCTGTGGATAAACGCTTTAAAATATCGTGATGAATGCTGTCTCCGGTGTGCTCAATCTCATGCATCCTCTGACGATAAGCGTTGATGCTCTCCGGCGAGAATTTGCAGAGGATCTCCTCCAGCAGATTAGATGCCTCCACACAGCAGGCGGTCTGAGTCTCGATCAGCGCAAAATAGTCGTTGGTTTTCTTAGCCATGTTCATTCTCCTTATGCAAAAATCATCAAAAACAGCTTTGCCATGCCAAATCCCAAAAGGCCGCAGCCCGGGAAGGTAAAGACCCAGGTAAGCACCAGCTCTTTCACCACACTCCAGTTCACATTGCGCATTCTCCGGGCCGCACCAACGCCCATAATGGCGGTGGTCTTTGTGTGGGTGGTGCTGACAGGGATTCCCGTAAGGGAAGAGAGCAGCAGACAGAGCGTTGCCGACAGGTCTGCCGCAAACCCCTGATAGGGCTTCAGCTTCACCATGTCCATGCCCACGGATTTAATGATCCGGTACCCGCCAATGGAGGTACCCAGGCCCATAACCAGAGAGCACAGCACCATCAGCCAGATGGGAACCACGAAGCTGGAGGTGTGGGCCTGTCCATTGGCAAAGGCCGCACCCAGCAGAAATATGGCCATAAACTTCTGCCCATCCTGGGCCCCGTGCATAAACGCCATGGCGGCCCCGCCGGCTACCTGAGCCCCGGAGAAAAACCGCTCCGTTTTCAGCCGATTCTGATGCCGGAACAAAAATACAGTCACCTTGGAGCTGACGAAGCCCAACCCAAAGCCCAGAATCGTGGACAGCACAATGCCGTAGAGCACTTTGACCCACTCTGCCCCATTGATGCCGGAGAAGCTGTTCTGAATGGCTACCGCCGCACCGGAGATTCCAGCAATCAGAGCGTGGCTCTCGCTGGTGGGAATTCCAAAGTACCAGGCTGCCGTGGCCCAGATCACAATGGCTGCCATGGCCGCACACAGGGCAATGAGCGAAAGATGGGCGTCCCCGCCGAAGTCCACCATATTATAGATGGTCATGGCCACAGAGGCATTCAGGGCCGTCATCACCAGAACCCCCAGGAAGTTGAAAATGGCTGCCATAATAATGGCCTTCCGCACCCCAATGGCCCGGGTAGAGACACAGGTTGCAATGGCATTGGGGGCATCCGTCCAGCCGTTGACCAGTATTACCCCCAGAGTCAGAATGGTAGACACGGTCAGCATGGGGCTTCCAACCATTTGGTTCAAAAAATTAAGCATATTCATGGACAGTTCCTCATATTTCCCCAGTTTTTAGTACAAAAGCCAGAAGTAAATGTAGGCCGGAATCACGGCTGCCATGGTAAAGGGAATGCCAATTCGCAAAAAGTCCTTGTTCTTCACCTCATGGCCCGCCTTCCGCAGAATGCCGATGCCTGCAATGTTGGCCGAGGCACCGATGGGGGTGCAGTTGCCGCCCAGGGTGGCACCGGACAGCAGTCCAAAGTACAGCAGTGTGGGCTCGATCCCCAGGGTCTGGGCCAGCCCCGTCACCACAGGCAGCATGGTGGCAACATAGGGAATGTTGTCAATAAAGGCGGACAGCAGCACCGAGGCCCAGACAATAACGGTATAGAGAATAAACACATTCCCTCCCCCCAGCTTTGCCAGAAGCCCAGCGGCCGCATCAATGACCCCCATGTTAGAAATACCGCCGATCATCAAAAACAGTCCCAGCAGCAGGCCGATGGTTTCAAAATCAATGGCCTTTAAGGGGCGAAGCAGGGTATCCTTCTCCGGATTTTTTGCCACGCTGATCCCAATTCCCACCGCCATAAGGGCCACGCAGATAAGACCATTGGTGATATCCGGTTTGCCGGGAATAAAGGAGGCCGTAATCAGCAGCAGGATCATCCCCACCAGCAGCACGGTGGGCACATAGTCTGTCACCAGGGTACGGCTGTCGTCCTTGGGTACGGGCTGCTTTTCCTTCCGGAACAGCCAGGCCAGAATCAGCGCCGACACCGCAGCCCCCAGCTCCACCGCAAAGAAGATGCCGGGACGGCCCTGGTACACAAAGAAATCCAAAAAGCTCATATCCGCATAGGAGCCCAGCATGATCGCCGTGGTGTCACCCACCAGCGTGGCTGCTCCCTGCAAATTCGAGGACACAGCAATGCCGATGATAAAGGGCACCGGGTTGGTCTTCAGCTTTTTGCAGATCTCCAGCGCAATGGGTGCCACCATAAGCACGGTGGCCACATTGTCCACAAAGGCAGAAATTACCCCGGCAAACAGGGAAAGGGCCACTGCCGCAATTTGGACACTGGGAACCTTCTCCATAACCAGATCTGCCAAAAGCGCAGGCATCTTGCTGTCGATGAACAGCTGCACCAGTCCCATGGTGCCTGCAATCATCAAAAGCACGTTGAAATCAATGGAGGAAACCACCTGTCCCATGGGCATCATTCCGGTCAAAATAAACACCAGGGCAGACCCCAGGGCAATGTAGGGCCGATACTGGCTGAAGGCCAGCATCAGTATGTAAGTAATCGCAAATAGCAGGATGGCGTAGATCATCAAAATACCTCTCTTTTGTCATTTTCCTGTCCCCGGGCCATAAAGGCTCCAGGGTTCATGGTAAGTATACAGGAAAAACGGCTAAGATACGGCAAAGGATTCGTTACTCCTCCTTTTCCCCATTCATCCGATAGCCTACCCCCAATTCATTGGTAATATACCAGGCTTCCCCGGGCTTTACCCCAAACTTCTTGCGGATATTGGCCATATTGACCTGCAATTTTTTGGTACTGCCCTCATCCGGATAGCCCCAGACCCCCTTTATGATGGCAGAATAGGTCATCATTTTTCCGCACTGCTCCGACAGCAGCGCCACAATGTTGTATTCCGTCTGGGACAGCTTAATTTCTGTCCCCCCGATAAATACCTGTCTTGCATCATAGCCGCAGCCATCATCCGCAATTTCAAACACAGCCTGATTCCCCAGGGTAAACACCCTTAGCTCCAGGGCCGTCATTCCCGCCGCATGATAGACCGCATTCTCCAGCAGATTCAGCAGCACCTGCTCAATGAGCAGTGCGTCCATGGGAATCACCACAATTTCATCCGGCAGCTCCAGCGTCACATTCTGTTCCGGGTGTCTCGTGGAAAATTCGGTAACCGCCGAATCAACAAGCTCGTCCAGAATGGTGGGTACCTTCGTAATCTTCATGGTGTCATTGTCGATTCTGGTCACCGACAGCAGATTCTCCACCATTCTCACCAGCCATTCTGCATCCTTTTGAATGCGCTCCAGCATGGTGTTTTGCTGTTCCTCGGTCAGAGCAGCTCCGCTGTCCCGGAGCATATTGCTGGCGCTGTAAATTGTGGTCAGCGGCGTTCTCAGGTCATGGGACACCGCCCGCATCAGGTTCGCCCGCATTTTCTCCCGTTCTCCCTCTGCCTTGGCCGCCTCATGCTGTTTGATCTTGGTCACCAGAAGACTTGTAACAATCGAAACCGACACCATAATCACTGCGGAGATTAAATTCACCGGATTCATAAAATCAAAAGCAAAATAGGGATAGGTAAAGGCAAAGTTGATCGCCACCATGCCGATCACCGCCCCGGCCACACCGTATAGATATCCCCCCGTGAACAGAGAAATCAAAAAAACGGCGAACACAAAAATCGTGGTAATGTGCTCCTCCACATCCAGCCTTTGAAACTGGATGCTCAGGGCTGTGGCCGCTGCCAGAGCCCCCAATAAAATCAATATATCCCGAACAATACGCTTTGCTTTCATGGCTGCACCTCTTCTCCTGTTCTGGTATTATAGCATACTGCAAACTAAAAAACAGCAAAGACAGCCCCATATCTATGGGATTGCCTTTCCCGCCTGTTCGTGATAACATTAGGATATCAAGCAGTGAGGTGATTTTTGTGCACAAATTCAAGCGGGTTCTTCTTCTGTTGCTGGATTCTGTGGGCGTGGGTGCTTTGCCGGATGCAGCATACTACGGCGATACCCCTGCCGCCACCGTCCAGCATACCCTGGATCACAACCCGGGGCTCCAACTGCCCAATCTGGAAAAAATGGGCCTGTTCTCCCTGCCGGGCCTGACCCAATATGCCTCCGGCATTGCCCCAAAGGCCGCCTACGGCAAGTGCCTTGAGAAATCCCTCGGAAAGGACTCGATTGTGGGCCACTGGGAGATCATGGGTGTTCCCACGGAAATGCCCTTCGACACCTTTCCCCAGGGCTTCCCGACCAAGATTATGGATGCCTTTTCCGAAAAAATCGGCCGTGGCTATCTTGGAAACTGCGTAGCCTCCGGCACTGCCATCATTGAAGAACTGGGCCAGCAGCACCAGGAAACCGGCTTTCCCATTGTCTATACCTCTGCCGACAGCGTCTTTCAGATTGCCGCCCACGAGGAAACCGTACCCCTTCCCCTTCTGTACCAGTGGTGTGAAGCTGCCCGCACCATGCTGGACGAAATGGGCTTCGGCGTGGGCCGTGTCATTGCCCGGCCCTTTGTTGGAACGCCGGGGCATTATACCCGCACCGCCAATCGCCATGACTACGCCGCCCGCCCCCCCAGGGCCACAGCTCTTGAAATTCTAACCGGCCATGGTGTCCCCGTTCACTCCATCGGCAAGCCCGTGGATATTTTCCCGGACACACGATTCTCATCCAGCACGAAAACTTCCGAAAACGCAGAAGGAATGGCCGCCGCTCTGAAAGCAGTCACTGAAAAAGAGGGCTTGATTTTCGTCAATCTTCTGGATTTCGACATGAAATGGGGCCACCGCCGGGATGCAGCGGCCTACGGCCAGGGGCTGAAAGAATTCGACAATTTCCTCCCCCAGCTCCTTGATACCATGGACGAAGAAACGCTCCTCATCATTACCGCTGACCATGGCTGTGATCCCACCCACTCCGGCACAGACCACACCCGGGAGTATATTCCTTTCCTGCTCTATCATCACGGCATCACCCCAGCATATCTGGGCATTCGGGAAACCTTCGCTGACATTGGTGCCACCGTCCTCTCCGCCCTGGGCTGCCCAGCCCCTGACACAGGCACTTCTGCCCTCTGATTTTATCCATTTCCAGTATTGGCACAACCCATGGGGGCTTACGTCCCCTACACCCCGGGTGATACGCACAAACTTCCAAACTTTGCGTAGAGGCATGACTTGTCATGCCCGGCAGAAACAGGTTGCAATTTTAGACCATTTCCGGCGAATATGCACAAATCTTGGCTCGCCCCTTCGGGGAGAGCTGTCAGCGGCAGCTGACTGAGAGGGGGGATACGGATTGCCACACCAGTGATGTCGATCACTGGTTCGCAATGACATGGTGAATTCCAAGAACTGCGTCCAAGCCACCAAACTTGTACCAACCAGAGGCTTCTCCTTGAGGAGAAGCTGTCAGCGTTAGCTGACTGATGAGGTGTTTCCGGCTGTCACGTTTCAACCGGATGCCCCCTGTGTTGCTGCCTGGTACCCACCTCATCCGACCGCCTCCGGCGGCCACCTTCTCCTCAAGGAGAAGGCTTTGGTGATCCCGCGCCAGTGCCTATTCCGCCCCCACACAAAAAATCCCGTCTGACTTCCTGCTCGGAAATCAGACGGGATTCGTTCATTTTTCATCCTTGTTATCTTAAAACGACAGTACCTTAATCAAATTGGTGGATCCGCTGACCCCCACGGGAACCCCTGCGGTGACCACTGCCAGATCATGCTCCTCCGCATAACCCAGTTCCCAGGTCATTTTTCTGGCCAGATTCAGCAGCTTATCTGTGGTATCCACCAGCGGTGCCAGCGCAGTCTCCACACCCCATACCATGCTGAGGAGCCGACGGGTGCGTTCATCCACTGTCAGCGCCAGAATGGGACACTCCGGCTGGAACCGGGATACAGCCTTGGCGGTAATGCCCCGATTTGTAACGGTGACAATCGCCTTGGCCTCCAACTCCATGGCAGTGGTGCAGCAGGCCCGGGAAATGGCAGACCCCACATTGTGGCTGTGATCCAGATCCATCTGCCGGAAGTATGTCCAGTAGTCCACGTTTTTCTCCACATTCTCACAGATAGAGGCCATGGTTTTCACCGCCTCCACAGGATACTTGCCGGAGGCCGTCTCGCCGGACAGCATCACCGCACTGGTTCTATCGTAGACCGCATTGGCAACATCATTTACCTCCGCCCGGGTAGGCCGGGGGTTCCGCATCATGGAGTCCAGCATCTGGGTCGCCACAATCACGTTTTTCCCCGCACGACGGCATTTCTTGATGATTTCCTTCTGGAGCATGGGCACCTGATGACTGGGCACCTCAACACCCAGATCTCCCCGGGCCACCATAATGCCGTCTGCCACAGCAATGATCTCGTCAATGTTATCAATGCCCTGCTGGTTCTCGATCTTTGCAATGATCTCCATGCTTCTGGCTCCGGTGCTGTCAAGCAGCTCCCGAATGTCCAGCACATCCTGGGCTGTCCGGGTAAAGCTGGCAGCAATAAAATCAAAGCCATTTTCTGCGGCAAAAAGAATGTCGCTCCGATCCTTCCGGGACAGGAACGGCAGATCCACCGGGGTGCCGGGCAGATTGATTCCCTTCCGATCCTTTACCTGTCCTCCATTGGATACGGTACAGACCACATCCCTGTCCCGAATTTCCTGCACATACAGTTCAATGAGCCCATCGTCGATGCAGACACGGCTGCCGGGCTTTAATACCGTATGAAGATTTTCGTATGTGGTAGAGCAGCCCTCTGTGGTGCCCAGTCTTTCCTCTCCATAGAAGGTAAAGGTCTGGCCCACCTGGAGTTCCGCCACGCCGCCCTCAAAAAGTCCCGTGCGGATCTCCGGCCCTCGGGTATCGCACATGGTGCCAATGGGCATCCCCAGCTCCTCCCGAACCTCCTGGAGCAGATTCATCATTTCAAGGTGAGAATCGTGGTCTCCATGGGAAAAATTCATCCGGGCCACGTTCATTCCGTTTTTACATAACTGGGTCAGCACTTCCTTATTCTTCGTCGCAGGCCCCAGGGTACAAATAATTTTTGTTTTACGCATTCGTATCGTCCCTCCACGGTCATATACCTGTGCCCCCTGGGCCACAGGCGGAAATAAGGGGGACGTTTCCGCCCCCCTTTTCATTTCAATTACTGTGCATCCACAGCAGCCATGTGACGGATCAGCTCCAGCACCTTGTTGGAGTAGCCCATCTCATTGTCGTACCAGGAAACCACCTTTACAAAGGTGTCGGTGAGGGCAATACCGGCCTTGGCATCGAAGATAGAGGTTCTGGCATCGCCCAGGAAGTCGGAGGAAACCACATCCTCGTCGGTGTAGCCCAGGATCCCCTTCAGTTCGCCCTCAGAGGCTTCCTTCATAGCCTGGCAGATTTCCTCATAGGTAGCGGGAGTCTTCAGATTACAGGTCAGATCCACCACAGAAACATCCAGGGTGGGTACCCGCAGGCTCATGCCGGTAAGCTTGCCGTTGAGCTCGGGGATAACCTTGCCCACAGCCTTGGCTGCGCCGGTGGAGGAGGGAATGATGTTGCCGGTGGCTGCACGGCCACCTCTCCAGTCCTTAGCGGAGGGGCCATCCACAGTCTTCTGGGTGGCAGTCACAGAGTGAACGGTGGTCATCAGGCCATCGGTAATGCCGAACTTGTCGTTGAGCACCTTGGCAATGGGAGCCAGGCAGTTGGTGGTGCAGGAAGCGTTGGAGACAAACTTCATGTCAGAGGTGTACTTATCCTGGTTGACACCTACCACAAACATGGGGGTGTCGTCCTTAGAGGGAGCGGACATGACAACATGCTTTGCGCCTGCATCGATGTGGCCCTGCGCCTTCTCCTTGGTGAGGAACAGGCCAGTGGACTCCACCACATAGTCGGCACCGATCTGGCCCCAGGGCAGATTCTTGGGATCCCGCTCAGCAAACACGGGGATCTCCTTGCCGTTTACCACGATGGCCTTGTCGGTGCTGGTAACAGTACCCTCAAACTTGCCATGCATGGTATCGTACTTGAGCATATATGCAAGATAATCGGGGTCACACAGGTCGTTGATGCCCACGATCTCGATCTCGGGGAAATTGACGCTGGCACGGAATACCATCCGGCCGATTCTTCCAAATCCATTGATACCTACTTTGATAGCCATAACACTTACCTCCAAATATGATGAATGAAAATTGATGACAATTCCTGAAATCGCCGTCCAAATCACATTCTATGCGGCGATTTCCACTTCCATACGTCCCCACAAGTTGTACTAGTTGTATCACTTGTTCCATACGTTTGTTGCATCCATATCATAGCACGAAGGTCTGCCCTTGTCAATGGATGTTTCACAATTTCTCGTAAAAATCTGCGCATTTTTTTGGAAAGAATTCGACTTTTTCCAGCTTTCTGCACAAAAAAGGAGGGCCCCGAGCCTTTTGAGCCCGGGGCATGGTTATGGAGAAGGAAACAAGATATAACCTTCATCTATAAAATACAACATTTTTACGCAAAAAACAATAAGCTGGCTGCATAGTGTCGGAATTTTTCAAAACACACAATTCTAAATGTGAAATCTTCGCCGTAGCTCTTCCCTGGCTCCCTTATCCCCAATAATCACCGTACCCAGGAACAAGAAAATCGCAATTCCCTCTCCCAGCAGACTCAGGAAGGGCCAGGTCACCAGACCAATGCGCCACAGCAGCAGCGGGATGAGACTAATAAAAATCATACCGATCTGAAATACAATATAGCTCTGCCAGCTTTTCCGGTTAATAAACATCAGCGCCACAATAATTCCGTCCACAAACAAAAGACCGCTGGGCAGCACCACATTCAAGGACCAGCCATGGAGCCCGGTCAGGGCATCGATGAGCACCACCAGTCCAAGACCGCAGGCCACCAGCACCATGATCTTGGCCCGGTAGCCGGATTTGCTCAGAACTGCAAATCGAAGCACCAGATACCCATAGGCCATGGCTGCAATGGGAATGGGACACCAGAGCGTTCCCTCGTAAAACCGATAATTGATGGCCCCCAGGGTGGTGCTGATAAGCAGCAGGAAGAACAGGCATACATTGCTGAGCTTTTTTAACCGCCGTACCGTCAGATATACATCCGGGTAACAGTTTTCTCCCCCAGTCTGCTCCAGCACACAGCGGCACAGGGGGCAAACCTGGGTATCATCCCGAACGCTCACACCGCATTGTTTACATTTCCCCATAATACACCCCATTGCTTTCAATCGTAACCTCTAAGCCATCGCCTGCAAGCAGCCGGAAAAAGCATCGCTGCACCAGCGGCTCCGCCAAAATGGAGCTAAAGGTGAAGGTCAGCGTTTCACCGTAGGAGGAGATGGTTCCTTTCAGGCTCTGTCCTTTGCTCATAGCCAGCATGGCGTGAAAATCCTCGATATATTCCCCATAAGGCTCCTCCACGGAAATATTGCCAATGTTTGTGACCGTAGACGTGTTGGCCAGCGCCGCCGAGGTGTACACCATCCGGATGCCCATGTTTTTCAGAAACAGGGGTACCGTCCGTGCCATCATGTTCATCTGATTGGACACATTGTAAGAAAACAAATCCTCCAGATGCTCCCGGGTAATCTGGTTTTTCAGGCTGTTCTGTACGATTTCCCCCACCTGGGCAAAATCGTACATCCTTCCCTCCTCCGGTGCAAACTCCGCCGATACCATCACGAAAAAGTTTTTCGTGGTCACCGAGCCAAAATAGGGCCGCAGATTCACGGGCACAGCCACCCGAATGGGCTTCTGCCCCGGTTTCCCCCGGTGATAGGCCAGATAAACTGCAAACACGAATGCGGTCACCAAATACTCGTTGATGCTAAGGCCATAGCCCTTTGCCACCTGCTTCAGGGCCTGGGTGTTCATTTTCCCATGAATCACACCAAACTGGCCCTTCTGGAGCTTTTCCCCTTTGATCCGAAAGGCTTTCTGGGTCTTATAGCCCTTTGGTTGGCTCCGGCGGTAATTCCGGATAAAGCTGTCCTCCCGATTCAGGGATGTGTCACCACTGAGAGCCTCTCCATGGCCCAACGCCTCCGGATGACTGAGCCTTAGATACTGATACGCCAGCTCCTTTAAAAAATTGATGCCTCCCATACCGTCTGCCAGTACGTGAAATACCTCCAGATTGATGCGGCATTTATAATAGGTCACTCGAAACAGATAACTGCTGTTCTGATTCTGTACAATATACCGACAGGGATAATCATTCTCCTGCCGCACCCTGGGGGCAGGCTTCACATTCTCCTCGAAATAGTACCAAAATATGCCCTTCCTGAGCCGCATATTAAATCCATCCATCTTGGGCAGCACCTTATCCAGAGCCTTCTGTAAAAGCTCCGGCTGGATCTCCTCTTTCAGGATCACACTGATGCGGTAAACATTCGTCATATCGCTGTCGGCAATCACAGGAAAGAGATGGGCCGTATTGTCCAGCTTCTCCCAGCGAAGCCGCTTCTGCTTCCTGATTCTTTTGTTTTCGCTCATAGTTGCCTCCAATTCGCTGTCTGGCCATCATTATAGCACACTTTTCGCAGTTTATCACCCGAAGAAGAAAAAAACTTCTGTTCTGTAATGGGCCTACATCCCAGACTCCACAGAGAATCCGACTTTGGCAGTTCAAAAAATTCAATCCCATTGCGTAAATTATATTCATCTTTCTATTGACAGTTAATCATCCTCATGTTAATATATAGCCATCACAGGATTCACACAATAAGGAGGAAAACAAAAATGAATGGACCGAATGATTTCTTTGACAGAGTCATCGACTCCACTGTGGTCTCAGAGCCCTCCGGCGAGGAACCGGAGTGGCAAAAGAAGAAGCCCCGCAAAAAAGAGCCCAAGTCCCATCCCCCGGTGGGGAAAATTGTGGCGCTGGTGATTGTGGCCGCACTGGTTTTATGCGTGGGCCTGACCTGCTGGTACACCGTGGATGATAAGCAGCAGGCAGTGGTCACCACCCTGGGCAAGGTAACAGAGGTCACCGATGCAGGCGTCCACTTTAAGCTGCCCCTGGGGATTCAGCGTGTACATAAGGTGGATGTAAATGTCTATCAGAAAATCGAGCTGGGCTACTATTCCGACCCCAGCAGCGAGGCAGATCAGTTTCTGGAAAACGAAAGCAAAATGATTACCGGCGATTATAACATTGTGAACGTGGACTTCTTCGTGGAATACAAGATCTCCGACCCGGTAGAATACCTCTACGGTGCCTATGAGCCGGAGTTGGTGCTGAAAAATCTGGTTCAAAGCCAGATCCGGAACGTGGTTGGTTCTACAGCGGTGGACGATGTGCTGACCAACGGTAAGGAATCCATCCAGATGCAGGTCAAGGAGCTGGTCACAGGGGTTCTGGAGGAATACCAGATTGGCCTTTCCCTGGTGGATGTAAAGATTCAGGACTCCGAGCCTCCCACCACCGAGGTCATCGAGGCCTTTAAGGCAGTAGAGACCGCCAAACAGCAGGCAGAAACCGTGGTCAATGAAGCCAAGGCGTACCAAAATGCACAGCTTCCCGAGGCCCAGGCCACATCGGACAAGCTGATTCAGAACGCAGAGTATCTCAAGCAGGCCCGCATCAACGAGGCCGTGGAGCAGGTGTCCATGTTTACCGCCATGTATAAGGAGTACCAAAACAACCCGGAGATCACCCGTTCCCGGATGTACTACGAAGCCATTTCCCAGGCCCTGCCCGGGGTTCGGATCTACATTGACACCACCGGAGATGAAAGCAACGTGGAAATGATGCTTCCTCTTGAGAGCTTTGCAGAAACCGGTACGGCTGCCCCTGTGAATGGAGGTTCTTAACCATGAAAAAGAAGATTATATTGGCAGTGGCCCTGGTGCTGATTCTGGTTTGCGGTTTTTCTGCAACCTATACCGTGGCAGAAAACGAATACGCCTGTGTAGTTCGTTTTTCAAAGATCATCTCCACCACCGACACATCCGGGCTTCACTTTAAGGTTCCCTTTGTAGACAGCGTAAAGACCTTTCCCAAGGCGGTCATGCTCTATGACATTCCCCCCTCTGAGGTTTTGACTTCGGACAAGCAGAATATGACCGTGGACAGCTATGTGCTGTGGCGGGTGGATGATCCCAAGCTGTTCTATCAGACCCTGGGCACCACCGTTGCCGCCGAGGATCGGCTCAACGCCCTGACCTATAACGCTCTGAAAAATGTGATGGGCACCCTGGCCCAGGGGGACATTATCAACATGGATCCCGGCTCCGAGCGAAATGACATCTACAGCGGCATTACCGACAATGTAGAGACCCTGGCCCTGACCTATGGCATCGATGTGGTGGATATTAAGATCAAGCGTTTTGATCTCCCCGAGTCCAACGAGAATGCGGTCTATGCACGCATGATCTCCGAGCGAAACCAGATGGCCGAAAAGTACACCGCCGACGGTGAGTACGAGGCCAGTCTGATTCGGAATGATGTGGATAAGCAGGTAAACATTATGGTATCCAATGCAGAGGCCCAGGCCGCCCAGCTCCAGGCCGAGGGCGAGGCCGAGTATATGCGGATGCTGGCAGAGGCCTATAACACCCAGGACAAGGAGGAATTCTATGAATTCACCATGGCCCTGGATGCGCTGAAAAGCACCCTGGATGGAGACGAAAAAACCATTATTCTCAGCAAGGATTCTCCTCTGACTCAGGCCCTGCTGGGGAACTGATCGAAAAGCCTGATATCACGGCCCCCGGAAATGTCTCCGAATTTACCCTCAAGTAAAAACATCCCGCAGCCCTGTCGGCTGCGGGATGTTTTTTTATACTGCAAGGTAAATCAGCAGGATCAGCAGGCCGATCCCTAAAATATAGGCAAGGGCAATCAGCATAGTGGCCTTCATAGCCCCCATAACAAGCATAAACCGTTCTTTTCGGCTATAACCTGTATCCTCCCAGGGTCGCTGAGACTTTTTCGGCTGCTCCTGAAGTTCCTTCCTTCCGGAAGACCGGGGAACAAACAGGCTGGGGCCGGAAACACCAGACATATCTGCAATGGTGCGGCCGTCATCGTCCTCGTAAATTCGTGTTTTTCTGCTCATTTAGTCCTGGTCGTAGAGATGGCAGACCACAAAATGGCCCGGCTCGATCTCTCTCTGAACGGGAGCCTCCACCTTACACTTCTCCATGCACTTGGAGCAGCGGGTGTGGAACTTACAGCCGGAGGGGGGATTTGCAGGAGAGGGAATAGAGCCCTCCAGCACGATCCGATCCTTCTTGGCGTTGGGATCCGGCACAGGAATGGCAGAGAACAGTGCCTCGGTGTAGGGGTGCAGGGGATTCTTGAAGATATCCTCCGTGTTGCCGTACTCCACCAGATTGCCCAGGTACATAACGCCCACCGTGTCGGAGATATGCTCAACCACGGAAAGGTCATGGGAAATGAACAGGTAGGTGAGATTGTACTTTTTCTGAAGATCCTTCAGCAGGTTGATGATCTGTGCCTGAATGGACACATCCAGTGCAGAAACAGGCTCGTCACAGACCACAAATTCAGGGTTCAGTGCCAGCGCCCGGGCAATACAGATTCTCTGCCGCTGACCGCCAGAGAACTCATGGGGGTACCGGGTCTTGTGGAAGGGCTGGAGACCACAGTTGTCCATAACCTGATCGATGTAGTCATCCAGCTGATCCTTGGGCACCAGCCCGTGCTCCCGGACAGCCTCACCAATGATCTCGCCTACGGGAAGTCTGGGGGAAAGGCTGGAGAATGGATCCTGGAAGATGATCTGCATCTTGGTGCGCATCTCCCGCATTTCCTTGCTGGAAAGGTCATAGACCTCCTTGCCGTTGAAGAGCACCTGTCCCCCGGTCTTCTCTCCGGAGAGCCGGAGAATGGTACGGCCGGTGGTGGTCTTGCCGCAGCCGGACTCACCTACCAGACCCATGGTGGTGCCACGCTTCAGGTTGAAGGTAACGCCGTCCACAGCCTTCACATAGCCCACAGTCTTGGAGACCATGCCGCCCTTAATGGGGAAGTACTTCTTCAGATTGTTGACCATCAGAATATACTGGTCATCATACTCCACCGGAGTAAAATCATTGTTGATTTCCAGATCCTTCTTGGACATTTACTTCCCCTCCTTTTCGTAATATCTGTAGCAGCTGACCTTGTGGGTATCGGTAATGCTGATTTCCTCGGGGTAAGCCCCATCGCAGCCCTTTACGCACATTTCACAGCGATCCTTGAAGTAGCAGTAGTTGGGCATATCCACCGGGTTAGGAACCTTGCCGGGGATGGAGTAAAGCTCATCCACCTGCCTACCAACCACAGGCTTGGAGGCCATCAGGCCAATGGTATAGGGGTGGGACGGATTCTCGAAAATCTCGTGCACCGTACCCTTCTCCACCACACGGCCTGCATACATAACCACCACATAGTCCGCCATCTCCGCAATGACGCCCAGGTCATGGGTAATGAGCATAATGGAGGAGTTGATTTTATCCTTCAGATTCCGGAGCAGATCCAGGATCTGAGCCTGAATGGTAACATCCAGCGCAGTGGTGGGCTCGTCAGCGATGATGATCTTGGGGTTACAGGCCAGGGCCATAGCGATCATAACACGCTGCCGCATACCGCCGGAGAGCTCGTGGGGGTACATTCTGTATACGCCCTCGGAGTTCGCAATGCCTACCATCTCCAGAAGCTCGATGGTCCGGGCCTTTACATCCTCCTTGCTCTTACCCTCGCCGTCATGGAGGGCGATAACCTCGTCCACCTGGTCACCGATGCGGAACACCGGGTTCAGGGACGTCATAGGCTCCTGGAAGATCATGGACACGAAGTTGCCACGGAGATTCTGCATCTTTTCCTGGGGGGTCTTGGCAATATCATAGGCCTTGTCCCCCAGATTCAGGCGAATCTCGCCCTCTACGATCTGTCCCTGGGGCCGCTGGATCAGCTGCATAAGAGACAGAGAGGTAACGGACTTACCGCAGCCGGACTCACCTACCACGCCCACGGTCTTGCCGATGGGCACTTCGAAGGAAACGCCGTCTACGCTCTTGACGGTACCGGTGTCGGTAAAGAAATAGGTGTGAAGATTGTCGAACTCCACCGCATTCTTGGGGTCGTGCATCTGGGTGAGATACTCACTTTCGGGCACATTCTTCCGCTTCCGCTGCTTTTCCAGCTGGCTTGTAATCTTTCTATTCTCTTTGGAAATCCGCCGGGATTCCTTGGCGGACATATATCCATCATTCTGTTTTTTAGCCATAACTCTCTCCTCCCTATTAACGCTTCATCTTGGGGTCAAAGGCATCCCGAAGGCCGTCACCCACAAAGTTGAAGCCCAGAACGGTGACCAGCAGGCACACACCTGCGGGGATCCAGATCCAGAGATAGTTGGTCATAACATAGGCATTGTTTACATCGTTGATGATGTTGCCCCAGGAGGCGAAGGGGAACTTAACGCCCAGACCCAGGAAGGAAAGGGTGGCCTCGGTGAGAATGGTGGAACCCAGGCTCATGGTACAGGTGACGATGAGC
>CAZFXB010000001.1:23810-30345 GCA_964522835.1 uncultured Oscillospiraceae bacterium | reverse complement strand
GTGTGCCGACAATAGTACGTGGGTGACTGCGTGTGAAGATAGGTAATGCCAACACAGACCACACTCTAATGAGTGTGGTCTTTTTTGTTCTTTCTAAGTTTATTGTTTCATAAAGATTACGCCCCCGAAGCAGTTTTTTCTGGATTCGGGGGCGCATATTGTACTTGTAAAGGGCACATCCTCCAGTTGGACTTTAATGCCCTGGTGCTGCAACTCCCAGGGGTATGCGTTTTTTAGATGAATAAAATGGCTTTTCTGCAAAAAATGAATTGGACTTTATGGCGTTAATGAATGGATGGTTTTATACTAACGAAAAAACAACAGCCCGTCCAATTAAAAAGATGTATCGGGTCATGCACGGAGATTGTATGACCCGATACGTTTTCTGAATTGGACAAAAAGGAGTTTTACGTTATTGTGAAAGTATCCATAAATAAGGAGGAAAAAAACATGCATTCCTAGTATCCAAATCTGTTCTCACCCCTCACTGTGGGGAATGTAACCTATAAAAACAGAATCTTTCAGGCACCCGCCACCCCCATTGTGCTCCAGGAGTCGGAGCCCTATCCCACGGAGCACTACACGGAATATTATGCGGAAAAGGCCACTGGAAGGCGCATTTCCATTCATAGATATATCGCCCGCAGAGCAAAGGCTCTGCGGGCGATTCCTGGTTAATTCAGGGTCAGAACAATTTTTCCGGTGTACGTGCCTGGGGCGATGGGGGTGGCTGCGCCGTCTACGGTCATGGTCAGAGCCTTACCTGCCGGGGCAGAAACTGCGGCACCGGGAGCCAGTGTCAGGGCGGTGATATAGCTGGTGTCGGTTACGGTCCAGCTGCTGGAACCGTCCAGAGAGAGAATGACACCGTTGTTCACTGTGGGGGATGCGGTCTGGGTCACGTTGGACAGCTCCATCCGGTTTTTGTAGGTAATCTCGGTGACGCCCTCCCGATAGAACTGAAGTGCGGAGGAAATAACGCCGGTGATCCGGGTATTGGTAAGGTTCAGCTCCAGATTTTTCGGGGTGCGGTTGTCCTTGAACATGGGATTAACCTCCGGAGCGGGCAGACCATCCGGGCCTTCGGGGGCTGGGGGCATGGGAGGCATACCGGGTTTCTGGGGGGCAGCGTCATCCATACCGCCAAGACCGATGAGGGTATCGTGGAACAGCCCCCGGCTGCCTTCAGAGACCCGCTTGTGGGCCAAAATGTTCGTGGTGGAGTTGAAAATGTTTCCGGTCAGGGTGCAGTCCTTCAAATTGAGGAACACATCATTTTGTGGATCGGCTGCGGAGAGCTCTCGTCCCTCTTTATACACGTCCATTTCCCCCACGGGAACCACATAGTTGATGGCGTTCATGCCGCACTCGTCCGAATCCATCAGCTGGAGCAGCGTGCCGTTGCCGGAATGCATGGTGGTATTTTCAACATTGATGACCGTGTTGGAGCCCTTAACTACCAGGGTGGATTTTCCGGTGTTAAAATCGGAGTCTTTGATTTCAAAGATACTGCCGGTGTCACTGTAGACCATAGCACCGAAGCGGCGGCCGGAGATCTTACTGCCCAAAATAGAGGGGCGGCCCTGGTTTTTCATGCCCATGACCAGCATGGGATAGCCGTTGACCCGCACATCGCAGTCCCGCATGGTTACCTCATTGTCACCAATGCAGAAAGCACCGTAGCCGTGGGAACGGGGACCAATCAGCCGCAGCTTACACCGATTCAATCGCAGGGCCACCGGCTCACTGGTGCCATCGATGGAGGTGATGCCCCAGCCGTTGGAGGTCAGGGTACAGTCATTATAGGTGGCCTTAGCACCGTCCGCCAGCTGGCAGAGTCGGTTTGTGCCGGTGAGGGCAATGGCCCAGGAGAAATCCCCGATCCAGTCCGTGTCGGGGCTGAAGTTGTTAATGGTACAACGATTTACCGTAACCTCACTGCGGCCTCCGGCGTGGACGGCACACCGGGTCACCCCGGAGAAATGGAATTCGCTGTCCTCGATGGTCACCTTTGCGTTGTCAATGGCCTCGATGCCTGCGCCTTCGCCCATGAAATCGTTGGCACCAAAGCCTTCGAAGTCCAGTTGGGCATTCTTTACGGTGTATTCTGCGTCCTCGGTCACCAAGATGCCGTTATAAGAGGGGGCAGTGGTGCCCATGTAGAAGTTTTCGGCGGAATGGTTGGTAAAGGTGCCTCCGGTGATAAGTTCTGGCACACGAACCTGGGTACCCTGGTTGTCTACCACCACAGTGGCCTCCATATCGATGGAGATGTCATTCTGCATCATCAAAGCGTGGGGCGGCATGTGATAGTGTTCGCTGACCGCCAGAACCACATCTCCACGGTAGGTGCCGGGTTTCAGTTCCTGACCAATGCCGTTTACAATCAGGGAAACATATTTTCCCTCGGGGGCATAGAGTTGGGCCATGGGGCAGATGGTGAGCTCCGAATAGTGGACCGTGTTTTCTACCAGCCAGTCGGATTTAAAGAGTAGCTTGGTAGCGGCGTATTTGTTTAGCTTTTTCACGGATAATCCTCCTTTGATAAATCAGTTTGTGTCCGAACGAATTGCTATATTCATATCATATTTAGAAGACAAAGTAAACCCGGTTTTAGAAATTTTATGCAAATTGCCGTGATGATATTGTGGAATGTATAAAATTGACTGTTCATAATAAAAGCAGGTATAATATTCACTGAAAAGATAATTAAAAGGATTTTTTTCAAAAAAATCCTTTAGAAATTAACCTATGTTAATGACTTTCTGGGCAAAGGGCGTAAAATATAAATCACAGATAAGGAATATTAAGGAGGTAACACAGATGTTCACAGTTGCAGATTTTTTAGCGGAGAAGCTGCACACCCAAAATCAGGAATTGATTTCCGAAGGTATGAAGCTGATGCAGTTTTACCACTATTCCAAGGGGGAGTTTATTGTAAAAACCGGAGAACCCATTGCAATGTATCGTTTTTTGGCATCTGAGGGCGTTGTGCGGTGTATCTACCACACGGCAAAGGGTAAGGAAATCACAGAGTGTATCGTTTCCAAGGTGGGAAACTGTATTATGCCCAGCGCTGTGCTGGATGCACCCTCGCCCATTGATATGGAGGCACTGACGGATGTACAGATTATTGCCTTTCCCATTGACGAGGTCAGAAAACTGGAGAAACGGTTCCCAGAGGTGCTGGTTATGGAGAACGAAGCCCTGACCGAGTGCTGGCTGGAGCAGTGGGAGATGAAACGGGTGCGATATGAGTACGATGCCACGGAGCGGTATCAGTGGTTCTGCAACAACTATCCCGGCGTGGCAGAAAAAATGCTCAACAAGCATATTGCATCCTTCCTGGATATGTCCCCGGTGTCATTGAGCCGGATCAGAAGACAGCTGGCTGAGGATGTGGGGGAATGAGTTGACTGGTGGGAAGTAGAAACTGTTGTACTTATGGTTTTGTTGGAGTTTCGAGTGAATAAATAAAAATGTATAATACTGGGTGTACAATAAATAGAACGAGGAGGTATTTTTATGAAAAAACATTTGAGACGAAGCTTTTTAGTTCTGGTGAGCCTGCTCCTGCTGGCGACAGCGGCCTTTGCTGGAGATCGGATCAATCCTGTTATAGACCCAGCAGATGGTTACTATTGTGTCAGGGAAATCACAGGTGGGTGCGACGAAAATGGCAATCTCATTCCGTCTGACCATAATTTTGCCACAACCTATCAGTACGAATTCAATGCAGATGGAACTGTCAAGAAAAGGACAGAGTCAGAACCTGTGGGGGATGATATAACCAGAGATATTGTTATGGCCTATACCTACGATGAGCAGGGCCGGTGTACCAAGGAATCAGAGAGCTGTCCTGAGGCTGGATGGGAGTATGTGAGTGAGTACACCTATGATGCTGAAAACCAGATTCGCTCCCATCGGTGGACATATATCATCAATGGTGTGGTAGATTATGATGTACTTAGTGAATATACCTATGACGCTCATGGGAATGTGCTGACAGTGAAATCTCAGTATTTAAATTTTGAGGATGATCCGGAAATATCAACGTATGAGTATACCTACGATGATGCCGGCAGAATGACCAGCATGAAAGAGATACTGGGCGGAGGATACGAATATACAACCACCTATGACTACCAGGAAACCGATGAAGGTCTGGTTGTAACGGAGGAGAGAATCGGTGGAACGACGGTCTATATATACGATTTGGAAGGCCGTCTGACGAAGTTCTCGTATAAGTGTTATACATATGATTCGGCCACAGATACCTGTTCGGATGAAGTAAATCAAACCATTGATGTAGCTTATTTCTATGATGAATATGGAAATTGCATCAAGGAAATCTATGATTTCTGGTATCTGGGGGATGAACCCTTCCAGTATGTCACGTGTTACGAGTTTGAAACCTATGCCGAACTTACAGGCGTAGTAGAAAATCCCTTTACGGATGTGCGCACCAACAAGTTCTATTATCAGCCCGTTCTCTGGGCAGTAGAAAAGGGCATCACGCAGGGAGACGGCAGCAGCAACACCTTTAACCCCGACGGGGAGTGTACCCGTGGTCAGGTGGTCACCTTCCTGTGGCGGGCAGCGGGAGAGCCGGAACCCACCATCACAGAGCACAGCTTTACGGATGTGAAGGAAGGAAAGTACTACTACAAGGCCATGCTCTGGGCGGTGGAGAAAGGCATTACCAATGGCCTGACTGCAACCACCTTTGGCCCCGATGAAAAGTGCTCCCGGGCAGAGTTTGTCACCTTCCTGTGGCGGGCAGAGCAGAAGCCTGCGGCCCAGGGCAGCACTTCCTTCACGGACACAGAGGCGAACCGCTTCTATACCGATGCCGTGGTCTGGGCTGCTGAAAACAACATCACCAACGGTGACGGCAGCGACACCATCTTTAATCCGACAGGGGAATGCAGCCGTGGTCAGGTGGTCACCTTCCTGTACCGGGCCTACCATTGATATTTAAGTTCCATTTTCCATACCCAAAGGACTGCCCTGCATTTGTGCGGGGCAGTCCTTTTCGTCAAATATGAATTTTTTATGATTTCATGTACAATCTCCGGGGAAAATGTTATAATACAAGTTGCGAAATTATCCACAGGAGTGTAATCAAAATGTCGATTTCCAAGGCTTGGGCCAGAGCAGGGGCGTTTTGCTCCTTTGCGCTGCTGCTTTTTATCATATTTAAACAGGATTCCTTTGCTGCCCAGCAGGAGTGGGGCAATGTACTGCTGCTTATTTCTCTGGGAGCGGGACTGCTGACCTTACCGGCAGTTGCGATCAAATTTGAAAAGCCTGCCTGGCTTCGGTGTATCTATATGCTTCTGCTATTTGCGGTGGTTCCGGCGGTGATGCTGGTGGCGGTGGAGCGGCTTAACGGCAACTTTTTGACCGATTTCCTGTCAGGCTGGGAGGATTTTTGGGCCAACTACGTGGTCTATGTGCTGCTGTATCTGCTGATATATGGTCTTAGCGGCAGTGTGAGAGGTGCCATTCTGACAGTTAGCCCCATTTTGCTCCTTTTTGGGATCGCCAATATGTATGTAAAGGAATTTAAAGGCGGCCCTCTGGTGCCTATGGATTTTGCGGCCATCAAAACCGCCGGAAATGTAGCGGCGGGCTATACCTATGAAATCGGCTATGAGATGGTTTTCGCCATCAGCCTGACGGTGCTGGTGATGGCGCTGGCCTGTCGGCTGAAAATGCCCCGCCCACGGTGGTGGCTCCGGGCCATTCCCAGAGCCTTCGGCCTGGTTGTTGTGGTAGGCTTTGCCTGGGTATTCTTTTGCACGGACACGGTGGCGGATTACGGCCTGAAGCCGGATTTTTTCAACCAGACCCGAGGCTATGAGCATCACGGTGCAGTGCTGGAGTTTACCTTGAACACCAAGTATTTAAAGCTGATGGAGCCCTCGGGCTACGATGCGGAGCGAATTCAGGGGATTGTGGACGAAAACACCGGGGATGAGGTGCCCCATATTCTGGAGACGGCCCTGCTGCGGCAGGGGGCAACAGAAGAAGAGGCGGCCCAGGCGGTGGATGTGGAAACTGCCGGAGAACAGGGGATCACCCCAAACATTATTGTGATTATGGATGAGGCTTTTTCGGATCTATCTGTGGTGGGGGATTTTGAGACCAATCAGGATTATCTCCCCTTTATCAACAGCATCAAGGGAGAGACCATCCAGGGCAACGCCTATGTTTCCACCATTGGCACCGGAACCTCCAACACGGAGTTTGAATTCCTGACGGGAAACACCATGGCTTTTTTGCCCGCAGGCAGCAATGCCTACCAGCTCTATGTGAAGGGGGAGCAGCCAGGGCTTACCTCTACGCTGCTCCATCTGGGATATTCGGCGGATGCCTTTCATCCCTATTTTGAGTCCAGCTGGAATCGGCCCCAGGTGTATGAGTACATGGGCTTCCGTGATTTCATAACCACAGAGGATATGTTTGGACAGGATCTGATTGACGAGTATGTGTCCTCCGGCTACAGCTTCAACACCTATCGGCGGCTGCT
>CAZFXB010000001.1:0-23710 GCA_964522835.1 uncultured Oscillospiraceae bacterium | reverse complement strand
TGATTGACGAGTATGTGTCCTCCGGCTACAGCTTCAACACCTATCGGCGGCTGCTCCGGGAGAAATTCCCGGGAGAGGACATTCTGCTGAGGCGATTTGTGTCGGACGAATATGACTTTAACAAGCTCATTGAGATGTATGAGAATAAGGGTGACGAACCCTTTTATGTGTTCAACGTCACCATGCAGTCCCATTCCAGCTATGACACCACCTACAGCAATTTTAGACAGCAGATTGAGCTGACATCCACATCGAAGGAGTATCCAAAGACCAATCAGTATCTGTCCCTCATCAAGGAAACGGATACAGCATTTCAGAATCTGGTGGAGTATTTTGAAAATGTGGAGGAGCCCACCATCATTCTCCTGTACGGAGACCATCAGCCCTATATTGAAAATGGATTTTACTCCGAGGTGATGGGCCAGTCCATCAGCGATATGGATGATGAGACTCAGCAGAAGCGATATATTACCCGGTTTGTGCTCTGGGCCAACTATGATATCCCCACGGGCTGGATCGATGAGATCAGCATGAATTATCTCAGCACCCTGTTGATGCAGGTGGCGGGACTGCCCATGACGGAGTACAACGAATATCTGGCCAATCTATATACCAAGCTGCCTGTGATTACTGCCATGGGCTGCCGGGACAGTCAGGGGAATTTCTTTCAGGCAGACGAAAGCAATCCCCTGGAGCGGGAGATTGCCGACTACCGGAAGGTGCAGTACAACAATCTGGCGGATTTGAAGCATCGTGCCACCAGTGTGTTTTATTTGAGGGAGGCAGGGCAATGACCAAAACCAATGCGCTAAGGCTTATGGATGGGGCGAAGATTCCTTACCGGGCGGTGGAGTATGAATACGATGAAAATGATCTGGGAGGTCAGCATGTGGCCCAGGTCACCGGTATGGATCCAAATCAGGTGTTCAAGACCCTGGTGGCTCGAGGCGAAAAGCGGGGGCCGCTGGTGTTCTGCATTCCGGTGAGCTGCACCCTGGATCTGAAAAAAGCCGCCAAGGCAGCGGGGGACAAAAAGGTGGAAATGATCCACATGAAGGAGCTGCTGGGCCTTACCGGTTACATCCGGGGCGGGTGCAGTCCCATTGGTATGAAAAAGAAGTATCCCACCTTCATCGATGAGACGGCGGTGCTCTATGAGGAGATTGCTGTTTCGGGGGGACAGCGGGGGCTGCAAATGGTGCTGTCTCCGGAAAGCCTGATGGAGTATGCAGACATTATCCCTGCAGATCTGGTTGAATATTGATTCAAGCCGGAAAATATGTTATGATAAGAAAAAATAAGGAGGTTTTTCGACATGGATTACGAATATAAGACAAGAGGCGTATGTGCCAGAACCATCAACTTCAGTATTGAAGATGGCAAGGTGAAGAATGTCCGGTTTAACGGAGGCTGCAACGGCAACGGTAAGGGTGTTGCGGCTCTGGTAGACGGTATGGATGTGGCTGAGGCCATTTCCCGGATGAAGGGCATCACCTGTGGTATGAAGAATACCTCATGTCCCGACCAGCTGGCCCAGGCGCTGGAGCAGGCTGAAAACAAATAATCAAAAGGGTGCCTTCGGGCGCCTTTTTTGCACCCTTCGACAAAGAAAGCATAAGCTAACTTAGGAGCTCCTGAATATTTCATCCAATGGATGGAGAAAATAGAAATGCAGCGTTACATAGGCCTTGTAACGCAGAACATTTTTGACGGAGTGTAGAATTATGGATAGCAGTGTGAGACGAGGAGATATCTTTTACGCAGATTTAAGTCCTGTGGTGGGCAGCGAGCAGGGGGGCACGAGGCCGGTGCTGATTGTTCAGAATAATATGGGCAATAAGCATTCGCCGACGGTCATTGCCGCAGCCATTACATCACAGATGAACAAGGCCCGGTTGCCCACCCATATCGAGCTGGTGGGGCCAACAGTGGGGCTGACCAAGAATTCCGTGGTACTTTTAGAGCAGGTTCGAACCATCGACAAGAAACGGCTGAAGGAACACATGGGGCATCTGGACGAGGACATGATGAACCGGGTGGACGACGCCATTGCGGTGAGTTTTGGCCTGAGAGGATAAGAAAAACCACCTCCGCATAGAATTTTGCGGGGTGGTTTTTTATGCAATGTGAGATTTTTTACGGCAGCGAAAAGGTGGGGACTCTGCGGTGGCAGAAGCAGGGGCTGTATACCAGATTCTATGGGCAGGTGTCCGTCAGGAATGTGTCCCGGGTTTATGCCCAGTTCGAGGGTGGCAGCTGCTGTCTGGGGGTGCCTGTGCCGGAGCAGGGGACTATGATACTTCGGGCCAGTATGCCCACCTCCCGACTGCCCAGGGGACGGCTGCTTCGGGGGGTGCTGGAGGAAGCAGCTGGGGGATGGGAAAGCTTCTCCGGCGGTGTTCTGGCAGGTGTTCGGTATCCGAAAGGGCTGAAAAAGGGAAATGTTCTTCGATTTTCGTGGCATATAGGAGAGCAAATGCCGGCAGAGGAGGTAATGCTGCTTTTTCGCTATGTTGAGGAATCGGGGGAAAGCTATCTGGAGCTTTGTCTTAATCCTGATGGCTCCCCAGAAGTCCAGCGGTGAGGCCGCTGGACCAGGCCCATTGTAAGTTATAGCCGCCGCAGTCTCCGTCCACATCCAACACCTCGCCGCAGGCGAAGAGACCGGGAACCAGTCGGCTTTCCAGGGTAACGGGGTCAAATTCTTCTGTTTTGATGCCCCCGTGGGTCACCTGGGCACTTTCAAAGCCGGAAACTCCGGTGACGGAGAGGGATAGGCATTTGGCGGCTTTACTCAGATTGCGAAGATCCCGATCCCGGAGGGCACTGCAGGGGGCAGTGCTGCAAACTTTGGCAGATTTCATCAGACACTGGCCCACCCGGCTTTGAACGGCACCGGTAAGAAGCAGGGCTGCATCCTGTTGGGAAAGGGCGGCGCAGCGTTTCTTTAAATGCTGATACAGGTCGTTTTCCTTCATCTCCGGGAAAAAGTCGATTTTGGCGGTAATGTCCTCTCCCTGGACGGCGGCGATTCTGGATAGCTCAAATACGGCGGTGCCGGAGATGCCGGATTCTGTGAAGAGAATGTCCCCACGGGCTTCTCCCAGAAGGGCTTTTCCACGCCAGAGGGAAAGTCCACCATCTACCTTAACACCCTTCATGGCCTTGGGGTACTCCGGCGCTGTACGGATCTGGGTCAGGGCGGGGTAGAGAGCTGTGCGGCTGTGCCCTAAGAATTTTAGCAGATGATAGCCGTCCATGGTGCCCCCGATTTTCGTACCTGCACAGCCACCGCAGGCGATAATGAGCCGATCGGCTTGCAGCTTTTCATTTCCCAGCGTGAGTTCAAATCCGGTGTCGGTTTTTACAACATAATCTACAGCAGCATCCGTCCGAAGGCAAACATTCTCCTGCTGCAATCCCAGACGGAGCACATCCACCACGCTGGCGGCGTGGCCGCTGCGGGGGAATACCCGGCCGCCGTATTCCTCGTTGGTGAGGAGACCCAGCTCCTCAAAAAAATTGAGAACTCGTTCCGGCGGATAGGTGTCCAATACAGAACAGACGAAATCCGGGTCGCTGCCGTGGTAATTTTCCGGGGAGGTGCCCGTATTGGTCAGATTACAGCGGCCGTTTCCGGTGGCCATCAGTTTTTTGCCCACCCGGCTCTGCCGTTCCAGCAGAATGATTTTATGTTCTGGATCACGGGCTGCCTGAATGGCGGCAGCCATGCCGGAGGCTCCGGCGCCAATGATGACAATATTCATAGCGGTCTCCCATCTGATGTCGTTGTATTTAAGTTTAATCTATTCTGAGGGAAAAAACAAGGCTCCGTTGTTTCATTTGGCGGAAAAATATGATAGAATGGACGAACAAAGAAGAAGGGGCGATGCACAATGGCATTCGATTATAAAAAGGAATACAAAGAATTTTACCTTCCCCCCAAAAAGCCTACCCTGGTGGATGTGCCGGAGATGAATTATATTGCAGTCCGGGGCCAGGGGGATCCCAATCAGGAGGATGGGGAATATAAAAAGGCTATGGGGATGCTCTATGGAGTTGCCTATACCATTAAGATGAGCAAAATGGGAGATCATCGAATGGAGGGGTACTTTGACTATGTGGTGCCCCCGCTGGAGGGGTTCTGGTGGCAGGAGGGAAGCGTAGACATTGACTACAGTCGAAAGGATACCTTCCAGTGGATTGCCCTGATTCGTCTGCCAGATTTTGTCACAAGGGATGAGTTTGATTGGGCCATTTGTGAGGCAACGAAAAAGAAAAAACAGGACTTCTCTAAGGTGGAATACTTCACCTACCACGAGGGGCTGTGTGTCCAGTGTATGCACTTGGGGCCCTATGACGATGAACCCCAGACGGTGAAGCTCATGGAACAGTTTATGCTTGACCAGGGGCTTACACTGGATATCACCCCAAACCGCTATCACCACGAGATTTATCTGAGCGATGCCAGAAAAACGGCTCCGGAAAAGCTGAAAACAGTGCTTCGGCAGCCGGTGGCACGGAAGGCGTAGGTGACACCATGGCAGAACTTACGTTTTATCAGCCCGGTGAAATTATGGGGGAGAAAATCGCCTTTGCGGTGATCGTGGCCCGGTACCAGGGAAAATGGGTGCTGTGCCGTCACCGGGAGCGGGACAGCTGGGAAATTCCCGGGGGACACTGGGAAAAAGGAGAAACCATAGCGGAAACCGCACGACGGGAGCTTTTTGAGGAAACCGGTGCGGTGGATGTGGAGCTGACCCCGGTGGCAGGCTATCATTTTACCCAATATGGGATGCTGTACTTTGGCGAGATCAAGACCCTGGGGCCAATTCCTGAGAATTCAGAAATAGAAGAAATTGCCCTGATGGACAAGCTGCCGGAAAATCTTACTTACCCACACATTCAGCCGGGGCTGTTCTTCGAGGTGCAAAAATGGCTAACCATGCAGAACGGGGCCGGAGAAAAATGGGACATCTATGATGAAAACAGAAAAAAGACCGGCAGAATTCACCGCCGGGGGGATCCATTTCAGCAGGGCGACTATCATCTTAGTATGCACATCTGGATTATGAATTCGGAAGGAAAGTTTCTCATTACGAAACGGAGCCCCAACAAGGGGTTTCCAAATACCTGGGAGAGCACCGGCGGCTCTGCACTGGCGGGGGAGGACAGCCTGACGGCGGCCCTGCGGGAGACGAAGGAAGAGACCGGCATCACATTGATACCTGAAAACGGAAAGCGTGTGATGGAGCGGTGGGGAGACCACTATATCTGTGATGTATGGCTGTTTCGACAGGATGTGTCCCTGCGGGATGTGGTGCTTCAGGAGGGGGAGACCTGCGATGTAAAGTATGCCACCCCGGAGGAAATCAAGGAGATGATGGAGCAGGGGGACTTTGTGCTCCAGAGCTACATCGGAGCGCTGTTTGACCAGATCGCCCAGGGGACGGTTTAATATCTGTCTGGAAGAGTATATTGAACTTCATTATGGCACATAAAAAATCTCGAACTGCCCCAGGCGGTTCGAGATTTTTTATCTTTACTTTCGTACAAACAGGATACCCAGCGTGCTGGGGCCGCAGTGACAGGAGATGGTACAGCCGGCGGTGGTTTCGAGGATCTCCTCAAAGGGCCCGCACGCTGCAACGGCCTGATGGACAGCGGCCACGATTTCCGGATCCATGGTGGTGTGGGTAATAAAGATTCGATGATAATCGATATCATCCCGGTTTTGCAGCCGATCCTTGACATAGGACACAATTACATTTTTGTATTTGCCACGATATTTTTTTCCTACCTGCATTTTCCCTTCCTGCACCTCGATACAGGGCTTCAGAGAAAGCAGATTTGCGCCCAGAGCGGCCAAAGTGGAGCAGCGGCCGCCTTTCCGCAGATATTCCAGCTGGTCCAGCACAAAGCTGGCTTCGACCCGCTGGGTAAAAGTGCTAAGATGAGCGACGATTTCCTGGGGAGAAAGGTTCCCGGTTTCGGCAAGCTCTACTGCTTCGCAGACCACAAGTCCGTGACCAGTGGAAAGATTCCGGGAATCAACTACGTATACGTTCTCAAACTCCTGGGCTGCAATACAGGCGTTTTGATAGCAGGAGGAAAAATCAGAGCTGATGTTAATATGAATTACAGCGTCGCAGGTGGCAAGCATTCTGTGGAAGGTTGTGATGTAGTCATCCACATTATTTGCAGCGGTGGAACAAAGTGCTCCGCCGGCAGCAACGTGGGCAAAAATGTCCTCCGGGGTGATATCCACGCCGTCATGGAAGGTCTCTCCACCTTTGACGGTAC
Source organism: uncultured Oscillospiraceae bacterium (assembly GCA_964522835.1). Taxonomy (GTDB): domain Bacteria; phylum Bacillota; class Clostridia; order Oscillospirales; family Oscillospiraceae; genus HGM13006. Next base: position 17,407 of record CAZFXB010000001.1, on the reverse strand, counting down.
AGAGGGGGAGAATCTCCACCTGGTGCGCCTGAAGATATTCAGGGCTTAAATCGCAGGTGCTGTCGGAGGAAATACGAATTTGCACAGTAAAGGCCTCCTTTTGTAATATGATTGTCATTATACAAAAAGAAAGTCACCATTGCAACATGATAAAAAAAGTTTGTGTATTTTGTGAAAAGGGCAACTGTAAAGCTGTGCAATATTATTCCTGAATTTAAAATTAAAAAAGTAAATTGTTGAAAAATTCAAATTTTATTCACACATGGGGATAAGGGCTATGGTAAGATACCATCAGAGCTTGTACATCGATTTGTCTCCTTCGGTTTTTCTCCTCTCTTTCTTTCCGCTCCTATATAATTTAACTCCGAAGTGATGTACAAAGCCGGCACCGACGCAGCTGTTCCCTGGGTCGGTGCCTCTTTTTTTGAAAACAGGGGCTGCCAGGTTTCGGCAGCCCCTGCGTTGGTTATGGAAAGAAGCAAGCTTACCCTGTTCTTTCACAATAGAATATAGCATACTTTTTTAGGAATGTCTACGAAAATAGACTAAAAAATCTCCTTTTTCTTTAGACTAAAGGGAAAGGAGATGTCTACGATGATAGATTTTGAACGAAGAGCTGTAGGAACCGTAATCCGACAGCTCCGAATGGAACGTCGGCTCTCGCAGGAGGTACTGAGCGGACTGGCGGGCATTGCCCGGAGTCATTTGGCCATGATCGAGGGTGGCAGCAAGCAGCCGAATTTTGAAACAGTCTGGCGGTTGGCCAATGCGCTGAATATGCGGCCCCATGAGCTGGTGCTTCGAATCGAGGAGAAAACCCGGGAGATGAATGGACGCTGAAATGCGTCCATTTTTATGACTTTATATTGCATGAAAGCGAAAAAGTGGTTATAATGGGCCCTGGTGCATCTTACCGAGAAAAAACCGCATTTTTTGCAGAAATCCAAGCACAAAATGGGTATAAATTGCGATAAATGCACAGTACAATGACCTTGTAGCGTGGGAACGCACTGGGGTATACGGGAAAGGAAGTGCTTTTGGTTGAAAGAGAATATTATGGCTGTGGGATATCCCTTGCCGGAGGATATTGAAAAGCTGAAATGGATGGGGGATTTTGAGGGCTGCTTGCAGCTAATCGAGAAGCGATTGGGAGAGGATATCCCGGAAACTCTGAAAGAGAAGCTTCGGATGGAGAAAAAGCAGGTTATTCGTATGGAGCGGTGCTACACCATGTCCGAAGAGAATGCCATTTCCATGCTCCGGGAGAACCTTCAGGATTTTCGTCCGGAGGAGCTGACCCAGTGGCGGCAGGATGGACTGGTGGATTGGATCTTTAAACAGGGACAGATCTATTATATTCGCAGTTTTTATGATAATCTGCGTAAGATTCGGCCAGATATTCGGCAGCGGCAGATCGGCGGCAACGAGCCGAACCGGGATAAGGAGCTTCGGTATGGAGCCATCGGGCTTATGCGGCAGCACGGAAAGGTGAAAATACGCATGAAGATTCGGGCGCAGATGAACCTTTCTCAGGAACTGGAAAAGCAGGACTGCGATATTAAAGTATATCTGCCACTTCCTTTGGAAAAATTACAAAGCAAAAAGGTAGAACTTAATTTTGCAAGCGATGAAATAAAACTTGCATCAAAGGCGGATTTTCCTCAGCGAACTGTGATGTTCCAGGGGAAGGCCAATGCCCTTGATGGATGCAATATTGTGTACACGGTAGAAAACGAGGTGCCCTATGTGGAGCCGAAGGCAGAGGAAGTGTCTGAGGCACAGCCTGATTTTTGCCTGGAGGAACAGCTGCCCCATATTGCTTTTACTCCCTATCTCCGGGCGTTGACGGCAGAGATTGTTGGGGATGAGACAAATCCCCTGTTAAAGGCCAGAAAAATATATGACTTTATCACCACCAAGGTGAACTACTCCTATATGCGCTCCTATGCGGCACTGCCGGTGATCCCGGAGTATTGTGCCTCACGGCTTCGGGGAGATTGTGGCGTTCAAGCCCTTACATTTATCACCATGTGCCGTATTGCGGGGGTACCTGCAAGGTGGCAATCGGGCTTGTATGCCAACGATTTGGAGGCTGGAAGCCACGACTGGGCCATGTTCTATGTAGCCCCATACGGCTGGCTTTGGGCGGATTGCTCCTTCGGCGGCGATGCCTGGAGAAATGGATGCCTGGACGAGTGGAATTTCTATTTTGGTAATCTGGAGCCCTATCGGGTGGTGCTGGCGTCGGAGTTCCAGCACGAATTTGATCCTCCCATGGAGCAGCTTCGGGCTGACCCCTACGACAATCAGATGGGCGAGGTGGAGATTGTGGGCGGCTACGCCGATCCGAAGGACTTCGATGGAACAGCGCAGACCCTAAGTGTGGAGCTTTGGGTGGATTAACCAATAAACGATGAATTTCCTGTTTTTATTCTTGCAAAATTTATAGTTGCTTTTTCTCCAGAATGTGCTAAAATAAGAACCATAAAAAATTGGTTTATGATTTTTCCAAAACCAACGGAGATTTTGTAAACCGGGATAGGAGAGACTTACTATGAAGAAACTTGTGAGCCTGATTCTTGCTGGCACCCTGGGCCTTTCTCTGCTGGCAGGCTGCGGCAGTGAAGCTGCCGAAGGATCCGCCAGTGTCAGCGCAGCTGGCAGCAGCCCTGCGGCCGTTACCACCACCTCCTCCGGTGTGGACACCACAAACTTCCTGAAAATCGTGGAAGCCACTCCTGATATTGTGGACACCCAGTGCACCACGGACTACTACACTGTGGGCATGAATATTTTTGATCGCCTGGTAGAGGTTCAGGCCAATGGAGACGGTACCTCTCAGATCGTGCCTTCTCTGGCCAAGAACTGGGACATCTCTGAGGATGGCCTTACCTACACCTTCTATCTGGAAGAGGGGGTCAAGTACTCCAACGGTGCCGATTTCACCGCTTCCGATGTGCTTTACACCATTAAGAGAATGCTGACCAACCCCAAGGCAGTAAACGGCGACATCTATGATATGATCGTTGGTGCTGAGGAGCTCTCTGCCGGTACTGCCGACAACATCTCCGGCGTGGAGGTTGTGGACGACTACACCGTTAAGGTGACCCTGACTCAGCCCTATGCCGCATTCCTGGCCTGCCTGACCACCCCCGGCGCTTCCATGCTGGATGAGGAGACCACCGAGGCTGCCGGCGATCAGTTTGGTATTGATCCTGCGGTCACCATCGGTACCGGTCCCTTCATCTTCGACTCCTGGGAGTTCAATGCACAGATGGTTCTGGTGGCGAACCCCGACTGCTGGAGCGGTGCTCCCGCCTGCGAGGGTATTGTTATGATGGATATCCCCGATGAGGCCACCCAGAGAATGATGTTTGAGAACGGAGAGCTGGATCTGCTGGATCTGGATAACGCAGCTTCTCAGGCAGATTACTTCCTGAACAACGAGGCTTATCAGGATCAGATCGCTTCCGGTACCCGTGTTGGTACATACTACATCGCCCTGAATGAGCTCCATGAGGCTCTGTCCAATGTGAAGGTTCGTCAGGCACTTCAGCGTGCCATTGACCGCCAGGCAATCCTGGATGCGCTCTATGGCGGCAGAGGCACCGTGGAAAACGGCATCTTCGCCACTGGACTGATTGGCCACAACAATGATCTGCCTGAGCTTGCCTATGATGTGGAGCTGGCCAAGCAGCTTCTGGCCGAGGGGGGCTATCCCGATGGCTTTGAGATGGAGCTTTGCTACTCCTCTGATTCCGGCCAGATCACCAAGGATCTGCTGGAGATCGTTTCCGCACAGCTTTCTCAGATCGGCGTTACCGCCAAGGTGGTTGAGGTGGACGAAGGCTCCTGGTCTGAGCGCCGGGCTGCCGGTGAACTGGATTCCTACACCAGCTCCTGGTCTGCTGACTTCAATGACCCCGATAACTTCATCTACACCTTCTTCGGCACTGCGGATAACTCTGTAAGACGTGGCCTCAACTACACCAATCAGGAGGCCATTGACCGGGTGGCAGCTGCCCGTGGCATTGTGGATGAAAGTGAGCGTATCGCTGAGTACCAGGCTCTGGAGCAGCTCATTATTCAGGATGAAGCCGCCTGGATCCCCCTGTACTCCAAGCAGCACCTGTATGTGGTGAACCCCAGAGTTTCCGGCTTCACCGTGTCCTGGAACGGCTGGAGCTCCAACTACTACCGGAATGTGGCTGTTTCCGGCTGATAATTTAAAAATCTGATACTTGGGAAGGGTGTCGAAAGGCACCCTTCCAAGTGATGTTTTTAGCGGTCGGGTTTTCCCTTGGGCCCTGTGGGCCTCCAAAGGGAATGGGGGAAAGCTCGACACAAAAGAAAGGATGATCTACGTGCTGAAAAAAATCGTCAATCGGCTGCTGGTGTCTATTCCGGTGCTGCTGGGCGTAGTCCTGCTGATCTTCTGGATGCTGAATGTGGTGCCGGGCAATCCCGTTGCCATTATGATGAAGGAACACATCAAGCAGGATGTTATTGAACGAATGACGGAATATTACGGTCTGAATGATCCCATTATGGTTCAGTTTGGCCGGTACATTATGAATATGCTTCACGGTGATTTTGGCATTTCCTATAAGCTGAATCGTTCTGTGACGGATCTGATTGTGGATGCGTTCCCCTATACCGTAAAGCTGGCTGTGGCTGCGGCTGTGGTGGCCTGGCTTATCGGCATTCCTGCCGGTATTATTTCTGCCATCAAGAAAAATTCGCTGGTGGATCGGCTCTTTATGGGCGTAAGCCTTCTGGGCGTGTCTATGCCTGTGTTCTGGGCTGCGCTGCTGTTTCAGTATGTCTTTGCCTATAAGCTGGGATGGTTCCCTGTGTCCGGTGTGGATGGCTGGCAAAGCTATGTGCTCCCGGCCATTGTTTTGGGCTGGGGCTCTGCGGGTACCATTGCAAGACTGACCCGGTCCAATCTGCTGGAGACCATGGAGGATGACTATATTCGTACCGCATGGTCCAAGGGCCTTTCTCAGAGCGGGGTGATCGTGGGCCACGCCTTTAAAAATGCGCTGCTTCCGGTTATTACCATGATGGCCATTCAGGTAGCATCCCTGCTCTCCGGTGCAGTAATCACGGAGACCGTCTTTGCCATCCCGGGTATTGGCCGTCTGGCGGTGAATGCTATCTCCAGCCGGGATATGCCCCTGCTTCAGGGTACCGTGGTGTTTACCACCGTGCTGATTATCCTGGGCAACCTGGTGGCAGATGTACTCTACTCCGTCATTGACCCCAGAATTCGCAGCGACCACTAAGAAAGGAGGAATGCCCCATGAATACAGAGAATAAAGAAATGCTTGAAAATGTGGACATCGCCTCCCAGATTGGTGAGAGTGATTCCTTCCTTGACAAGTTTAAAACATTATGTCGGGATAACAAGCTGGCAGTGGCCTCCGGTGCTGTGATTATTATCATTGCGCTGATGGCGATTTTTGCCCCCCTGGTGGCACCCTACGACCCCACGGCCCAGGATCTTGTGAACCGGCTCCAGGGTATGAGCCGGGAGCATATCTTCGGCACCGACCAGCTCGGAAGAGATGTATTTTCCCGTATGATATATGGCGCACGGATCTCCCTGTGCATTGGCCTGTTCCCTACGCTGATTTCCATGATTCTGGGTACCGTTCTAGGGCTCATGTCCGGATATTTGGGCAAAACGGTGGATTTCATCATTATGCGCCTTGCGGATATTACCATGGCGTTCCCGTCTCTGCTGCTTGCCATGGTGGTTATGTACACCCTGGGCAACGGTATTGTGAATATTTTTCTGGCCCTGACCATTGTATCCTGGGCAGGTACTGCCCGGGTGGTGCGGTCCCAGACCCTGTCCCTCCGGGAGATGGAATATGTGCAGGCTGCCACCAGTATGGGTGTTTCCAAGTTTAAGATTATGTTCCGGCATATTCTGCCCAACTGTCTGCCCAACCTGATCGTGCTCTTTACCCTGAATATCCCCAGCTCTATCTTGTCTGAGTCCAGCCTGAGCTTTCTGGGCATCGGTGCTCAGTCCCCCTCCACCAGCTGGGGCTTGATGGTGTCTGAGGGCAAGGATTATCTCTTTACCAATCCGGTTATGGCCATTGCTCCCGGTATTGCCATTCTGATCTTGGCTCTGGCCTTTAACTTCCTTGGAGATGGTGTCCGTGATGTGATGGATCCATACTCCAAGCAGCAGTAAGGGAGGAAGAACCATGGAATACACACTTCAAATCCAACATTTAAAGACCCAGTTCCATACGGCCAAAGGCATTGTGCCTGTGGTGGACGATGTGTCTATCGATATTCCCAAGGGCAAGATCATCGGCCTGGTGGGAGAGAGTGGCTGCGGCAAGAGTATGACCGCCATGAGCGTGATGCAGCTTGTAAAAAAGCCCGGCAAGGTGGTAGATGGCCAGATTATGCTTATGGGCAAAAACCTGCTGGATATGACCAAGAAGGAAATGCAGAATGTTCGGGGCAATGATATTGCCATGATCTTTCAGGAGCCCATGACCTCCCTGAATCCGGTGTACACCGTGGGGAAGCAGGTTCGTGAGGCGATTCTGCTGCATCAGGATATGACGAAAGAAGAGGCCAAGGCGAAAACCATTGAAATTTTCCGGAAATGCGGCATTCCTGAGCCGGAAAAGCGGTACAATTCCTATCCCCATCAGCTCTCCGGTGGCCTTCGGCAGCGTGTTATGATCGCCATGGCCATGGTCTGCGAGCCGGAGCTGCTGATTGCGGACGAGCCCACCACCGCCCTGGATGTGACCATCGAGGCCCAGATTCTGAAGCTGATGAAGCAGCTCCGGGACGAGCATGGAACTTCTATTCTGCTGATTACGCACAATATGGGCGTTGTGGCGCAGATGTGTGACTATGTATATGTTATGTATGCCGGTAAGGTGATGGAGCAGGCCGAGACCTTTGAGCTGTTCCGGAATACCTGCCACCCCTACACCGAGGGACTCCTCAGCTCCATTCCCAAGATGGATCGCCAGGTGGATCGGCTTTACAGCATTCCCGGCGTGGTGCCCAATCTGCTCCATTTGCCCAAGGGATGCAGCTTCTGTACCCGTTGCCAGTACGCAACGGAGCAATGCCGGGAGAATCGCCCGGAACTGACAGAGGTGGCAGAGGGGCACTTGGTTCGGTGCAATCGCTATGAGAAGGGAGGGGCATCTGATGGAAGAGCGTAAGGTGTTATTAGAGGCCAATAATCTGGTCAAGGAGTTTCCCGTAACCTCCGGCTCCAAGAAGGGGGCTGTTCATGCGGTTTCCGATGTGTCCCTGAAAATTTATCAGGGGGAGACCCTGGCTCTGGTGGGCGAGTCCGGATGCGGAAAAAGTACCCTGGGGCGGCTGCTGCTGCGGCTGATCGAGCTGACCTCCGGTCAGGTGATCTTTGATGGCACGGATATCGGAACCCTGAAAGGGAAGGAGCTTCGTGAATTCCGGAAGCAGATGCAGATTATCTTCCAGGATCCCTATGCCTCCTTAAACCCCAGAATGAATGTGGAGAAAATCATATCCGAGCCCCTGATTACCCACAAGGTTTATGCCACGAAGGAGGAAACCAGAAAGCGGGTGCTGGAGCTGATGCAGGAGGTGGGAATTCCTGTGGAGTTTATCCATCGGTATCCCCATCAATTCTCCGGTGGTCAGCGGCAGCGCATTGGTATTGCCCGGGCGCTGGCGCTCCAGCCCAAGCTGATCGTCTGTGACGAGCCTGTTTCGGCCCTGGATGTGTCCATTCAGTCCCAGGTGCTGAACCTTCTGGATGATCTTCAGGAGCAGTACGGCCTTACTTATTTGTTTATTTCCCATGACCTTTCTGTGGTGCGGCATATTTCCGACCGGGTCTGCGTCATGTTCCTGGGCTGCATTTGCGAGATTGGCAGTACTGAGGAGATCTATGAAAAGCCCATGCATCCCTACACCAGATTCCTGCTGGATTCGGTGCCTCAGCCGGATCCCACCATGCGGGATGATGATAAGGAACTGCTTACGGGTGAAATACCCTCTCCTGTGAATCCTCCCTCCGGCTGCCGGTTCCGTACCCGTTGCCCCTACGCAACGGAGAAATGTGCCCAGCAGGTACCGGAACTTCGGGAGATCGGCGGTCGTCAGGTGGCCTGCCACCATCCCCTGAATCAGTAAAAGAAAGAATCGCTCCGATGTGCTGTGTGCATCGGAGCGATTGAGGTAATTGACCTATGGAAATTGTAATTCGAGACGCAGTCCTGTCCGACAGCGAAACCATTATAGAGATCATGGAGCTGGCCCACGAGGCCATGGCAGACAAGGACGCATATATTACCGATGATCTACCCTATATACAGGCGCATATCACAGAGAAAGGCTTTGGTCTGATGGCGGAGGTGGATGGGATCCCAGCGGGCTTCTTCGTTGTGGCAGTGCCTGAACTGGATGAGAATAACCTGGGATATGATCTGGGCTACGGAACAAAGCAGCTTTTGGAAACGGCCATGATGGATACGGCGGCGGTGCTGCCAAAGTATCAGGGCCTGGGCCTTATGGGCAGAATGTTTGCAGAAGCGGTAGCCAGAGCGGAACGGGACTATCCCCGGCTTCTGGGGACGGTGCATCCGGATAATACGCCCTCCCGGCGAAACTTTGAAAAGAACGGTTTTACTGTGCAAAAGAAACTGGTGAAGCCCTCCGGCTCCAGACGGCTGCTGATGGGCCGCTTTAGAGAAATTCCCGAATAGAGTAGATGGTGCTGCCCTGATATCCGGTGGTGGTTTCTGAAGCCACCATGGAGTTCAGTATGGCCTCCTCGGTGGCCTCAGCGACAGCACGGAAGGGAATATCCAGAAGATCTTCCCGGAGTATGGTCTGGGAAAGCAGCCCATCACCCGCCTGGGGAATTCGGTTGGCGGTGGTGAATCCAATCATCACCTCACCGCTGCCGTGGCCCAGGTAGGAGCCCGTCCGGGCCAGGCCAATGCCGCAGCGGCGGATGACCCGCCGGAGCTGACGGGAGGACAGGGGCAGATCGGTGCCCACAATCATCATAATGCTGCCTGCATCCACTACGGTGGGTGCAATTTTTTTACCGGCAATGGAATGAACCAGGTTCCGGCCCAGGGGCTTGCCATCCACCATCAGATCCTGGGTGGAGCCGAAGTTGGACTGGACAAGCACACCCAGGGTGTAGGTTTTATCTCCCAGCGTCATCTGACGGGAGGCTGTGCCAATGCCTCCCTTGAGACCATAGCAAATGGTGCCTGCACCGGCTCCAAGAGAGCCCTCCTGCACTGTTTCCGATGCGGTATAAATGGCTGAAAATACATGATCCCGGGTAACTGGGCGAAGGGCAATATTGCTGAGGCGGCCATCGTTGCACTCGCCAACCACCGGGTTTACAGAGCGGAGAGAAACCCCATTCTGACCGCATTGTTCCAGGGTGTAGCTGACCAGCGCATCGTGAACCAGACCCACATTCAGGGTGTTTGTCAGGGCAATGGGGGTTTCCAGAGAGCCCAGCTCCTCAATTTGTATAAGCCCGGTGGTTTTCCCAAAACCATTGTGTACATAGCAGGCAGCGGTGAGCTTGTTGGTGAACAAGTTGTCCTGGGCTGGGAGGATCACCGTAACCCCGGTATGGCACTGGTCGGTGTGGATGGTGCTGTGGCCCACAGTTACCCCGGGAACATCCGTAATGGCGTTCCGGGGGCCGGTGGGCATGGTGCCGATTGTATAGCCGTAGTCCCGGAGCCTCATTTGTTGGCCTCTTTCTCGCAGAGAGACAGGAAATACCGGAATATGGGCAGTCCGTCCACCGTGTCAGGGCGGGTATGCTTGCCGCACATCCGTTCCGGATGCCACTGGAGACCAATGATGGGCCGGGTGTTGTGTACCATGGCCTCCAAAACCCCGTCCGGGGCCCACTGGATGGCAGTAAAGCCCTCTGCGGGGTCAATGACGGCCTGATGATGGGCACTGTTGATGGGGAAATCGGTGGTGTCATAAAGAGCCTCCAGGAAACAGCCCGGGGTGCAGTGGCTGCCATGGGCCTGATCCTGCTCCACCCACTGGTGGGCTTCAAATTCCGGAATGTGCTGGCACATTTTGCCCCCAAAATAGATGTTGATGAGCTGATGACCCTTGCAGACACCCAGAATGGGTTTGTGTGCTTCGTCAAATATTTTTGTGATCTCCAGCTGGCGGAGATCCCGATCCCGCTGAATTTTCCGGCAGCCCCAGTTTTCCTCTCCGAAAAGCTCCGGGTCTATGTCTGCCCCGCCGGGGAGAATGAGACCATCGTATTTGGTGAAATCAGTTTCCTCCAGCACGGCAGAGCCCTCTGCGCCCAAAAGGTGGAGGGCATCAATAAAATTCTGGGCACCTTCTTCGGTGCCTGCAATGGCAATGTGCAGCATTATGATCCCTTCTTTCACGTGATACTGTTATTATACTGACTTTTTTCAGAGATACAAGTCCTTGATTTTTCTTCTGTGCTTTCGTATACTATAGGTAACTTTAATGTAGAAAAGAGTGACCTTTAGATGAAAGTTGTAGATATGCACTGCGATACCATCGGAGAACTGTGGAAGGCGGAAAAAGCAGGAAAATCCATGAGCCTGCGGGAGAACGGCCTGCACATTGATCTACATAAGATGCAGCAGGGGGATTATCTCCTCCAGAACTTTGCCATGTTTGTTTTTCTGGGCCGGGATGCGGATTCCCTTGTAAATGTGCTGGAGATGATCGATGTGTACCGCCGGGCGATGGCAGAAAACAGGGATGTGATCGCCCCTGTGCTCCGTTACGAGGACATCGAGAAGAACGCTGCCGCTGGAAAAATGTCTGGTATGCTGACCATTGAAGAGGGCGGCGTACTGAAGGGCAGCCCCTATGTGCTCCGAAATCTCTATGAACTGGGTGTTCGGATGCTGACCCTGACCTGGAATTTTGAAAACGAGATCGGCTATCCCAATACCATTGTAAAGCGGGAGGACTATGATCCCCAGAAGCGGTACGGCCTGAAGGAGGCCGGTATTGAGATTGTTCGGGAGATGAACGAGCTTGGCATGATCGTGGATGTGAGCCACCTGGGGGATGACGGCTTCTGGGATGTGGTGAAATACAGCAAGGCACCCTTTGTGGCCTCCCACTCCAATGCCCGAAGCCTCTGCGGCCACACCAGAAATCTGACAGACGATATGATCCGGGCCCTGGCCGACAAGGGCGGTGTCACCGGAATCAACTTCTGCGGCGACTTCCTGAATGAGAACGGCAAGAGCCGTGTGGAGGACATGGTGCGGCACATGAAGCACATTAAAAATGTGGGCGGTATTGGTGTCCTGGGGCTGGGCACAGACTACGACGGCATCGATGGCGATCTGGAGCTCTACAACTGCTCCACCATGCAGCGTCTGGCAGAGGAAATGGAAAAACAGGGCTTTACCCACAAGGAAGTGGAGCAGGTGTTCTCCGGAAATGTATTGAATCTTTATCGGGAGGTTTTGAAATAAACTACCCCCTGTAAGAATCGACCATCTTCTTATGAAATACTTGAGAAAAACAGGTGTCCGTGATATACTACAGGTTGAAAAAACAGGAAGGGAATCGAACGATATGTCCGAAAAGGGAAAAAACACGGCAGAAAAGCCGGAGCCTGTGCTGGAGATCAAGCCCAGCGAAGAATATACGCCCCGGCCTATGTGGCAGCGGATCATGGCCTGGATATTGATTGTGATGATCGTCCTGGCTACGGGCATCTATGCCCTTTGGGGGAAGGTTATTCTGTGATGGAATACCAGCTGATTCGCAGCGAACGAAAGACGCTGTATTTGAAGCTTACCCAAGGGGGAGAACTGGTGGTGCGAGCGCCGAGAAGGTGCCCCAGACACTATATCGATGCGTTTGTGGCTTCGAAGGAGGACTGGATCCGGGAAAATCGGAGCAGGCTCCAAATGGAGCAGGCCCAGCGGCAGCAGTTTCGGCCTGCCTATATGGGCACCATGAACTTCTGTGGCATAGAATTAAAGGTGGTGCCTACCCGTGAAAAGCGGGTATCCCTCGATTTGACCCGGGGGCAGATTTTCCTGCCGGATCTTTCCGTGGAGGAGCTGCGGCCCAGCTTGGCGAAGGTGTATAAGCAGGCGGGAAAGCCCTATCTGGAGCAGCGGCTGCAATACTGGGCAGAGATCATGGGGATTTCCTACGGTCAGCTGAAGCTGAATTCGGCACTGCGGCGCTGGGGCAGCTGTACCCGGGATGGGAACATCAATATTACCTGGTTTCTCATGTTTGCGCCGGAACGGGCCATCGATTACGTGCTGGTGCACGAGCTTGCCCATCGGCGGCAGTTTAACCACAGCAAGGCTTTTTGGGCCATTGTAAGGCAGTATATGCCGGATTATCAGCAGCAGAAAAAAGAATTACTGGCGGTACAGCGAAATCTGGTCAAAGAGGGCTGGAGCGTAAAATCCTGAAAATATGAGGCTATTATTTTGAGAGAGTATATCGAACTGATCGTTACATTTTTTAAAATTGGTATTATGACCTTCGGCGGCGGCTATGCCATGCTCCCCATTATCCAGCGGGAAGTGGTGGAGAAGAAGGGCTGGTGCGATGAGGAGGAACTCCTCAATTATTACGCACTGGGCCAGTGTACCCCCGGCGTGATTGCGGTAAATACGGCTACCTTCCTTGGAAACAAGCAAAAGGGCGTTTTGGGCGGATTCCTTGCCACCTTGGGGGTGGTAATGCCCAGCTTGATTATTATTACGATTATTGCCGCTGTGCTGACTGGCTTTGCCGATTTGGCTGTGGTGCAGCATGCTCTGGCTGGGATTCGTGTGGCGGTGGTTGTGCTGGTGGGCTTTTCCGTGAAAAAGCTGATTAAATCCGGGGTGAAGGATGCCTTTGGATGGTGCGTGTTTGTGCTGACCTTTCTGGCATCCAGCATCTTTGGTGTTAGCCCTGTACTGGTGGTGTTTCTTGCTGCCGGAGCGGGACTTTTGGCCGGCTTCCTCCGGGCGAGAAAAGGAGGGAACCAGTAATGGATCTGCTTATCATGTGTCTGGAGTTCTTCAAGACAGGGCTCCTTAGTATTGGCGGTGGGTTGGCCACACTGCCCTTCCTCTATGCCATGGCGGATAAATACCCCTGGTTCACCCGGCAGCAGCTTTCTGATATGATCGCCGTGTCCGAGTCCACCCCGGGGCCCATGGGGGTCAACATGGCCACCTATGCGGGCTATATGGTGGGGGGAATCCCCGGTGCTGTGCTGGCTACCTTCTCGCTGGTGCTGCCCAGCATTATTGTGATTCTGCTGGTTGCAAAATTTTTGCAGAGATTTCAGGAGAGCCGCCTGGTGCAGCGGGGCCTCTATGGCCTTCGGCCTGCATCTGTGGGGCTTGTGGCAGCGGCAGGCTTCGGTATTCTGAAAATTGCGCTGGCCCTTGATTTTTCCGGCAGCCTTTCCGGTCTTATGGACTGGCGCTGCCTTTGTCTGATGGCGGTGCTGGGTGTGCTGTATTACTTCAAAAAGAACTGGCATCCCATCATCTTTATTGCCATGGGCGCTGTAGCCGGTGTGGTGCTGGGCTTATGAAGAGAATTCTTGGCATTGATCCCGGCTTTGCTACCATTGGCTTCGGCCTTATTTCTGCGGATCGGATGAATGTGCAGATGCTTCGGTATGGAGCCATTACCACTCCGGCAGGTATGAAATTCGAGCTTCGGCTGAAGCAGATTTATGATGATATGCTGGAGCTTTTGGAGATCACCAAGCCGGATGCAGTGTCCATTGAGGAGCTTTTTTTCAACACGAATATTACCACGGGAATTCAGGTGGCCCATGGGCGTGGGGTGATCCTGCTGGCCTGCACCACCTACGGGGTTCCCATCTACGAATATACCCCCCTTCAGGTGAAGCAGGCGGTGGCAGGCTATGGCCGGGCAGAAAAACGGCAGGTCATGGATATGACCAAGCGGCTGCTGCATCTGGAGAAAACCCCAAGGCCAGACGATGCGGCGGATGGGCTGGCCCTGGCCCTGTGCCATGCCAGAAGCTCTACCTCGCTGCTGGCGGGGCTGACATAGTGTGAGGAGGCGCTAGCGTGTTTTATTACCTCCGGGGCCAGGTGGCCCTGATCGAACAGAATCTGGTGGTGCTGGACTGCGGCGGCGTGGGCTTTTCCGTAAATACCACCACCAATACCATATCCCGGCTCCATGTAGGGGAAGAGGCACGGCTCTATACCCATTGCGTCATTCGGGAGGATGCCTTTGACATCTATGGATTTGCCCAAAAGCAGGAGCTGGAGACCTTTAAACTGCTGATCTCTGTGACCGGCGTAGGGCCAAAGGCAGCACTGGCCATTTTGTCCTCGGTGACCCCGGATGGGCTCCAGATGGCAGTGGTGACCCAGAATGAAAAGATGCTGACGGCGGCTCCCGGCGTGGGCAAAAAGATTGCCCAGAGAATTTTGCTGGAATTGAAGGACAAAATGGGGGCGGTGGCAGAGCTGGATCTGACGGGAGACGCTGCTGTTACCGTTGCGCCCATGGGGCCGGGCAGCAAGGCTACCGAGGCGGTTCAGGCTTTGCAGGTGCTGGGCTATGACCAGAACGCCATCAATGCTGCTATGAAGGGCATCGATGCGGAGCACCTGGAGACCCAGGATATTATTAAGGCCGCATTGAAGGCCATGATGAAGCAGTAAGGAGGAGGGGATTCCTTGAGTATTGATTTTTCCTCTGAGATGGAAACGCCCATTACAAGCCCCAGCCGTACCCCAATGGATGCGGGGGAGGGAAGCCTGCGGCCCCAAACGCTGCGGGACTACACGGGCCAGGAGAAGGCCAAAAATAATCTAAAGGTATACATTGAGGCTGCCCAGCGACGTGGAGAATCTCTTGACCATGTGCTGCTCTACGGGCCTCCGGGACTGGGCAAGACCACCCTGGCCGGCGTGATTGCCAACGAGATGGGGGTAAATCTTCGAGTCACTTCTGGGCCTGCCATTGAAAAGACAGGCGATCTGGCGGCTCTGCTTACCAATCTCTCGGAAGGAGACATTCTGTTTATTGATGAGATCCACCGGCTCAATCGGGTGGTGGAGGAGCTTTTGTATCCCGCTATGGAGGACTATGCCATTGATATTATCATTGGAAAGGGCCCTTCGGCCAACTCCATTCGACTGGATCTGCCAAAGTTCACCCTGATCGGTGCAACCACCCGGGCAGGACAGCTTTCATCCCCACTGCGGGATCGGTTCGGTGTGTCTCTCCGGCTGGAGCTGTATCAACCGGCAGAGCTTCAAAAGATTGTCCTCCGCAGTGCGGCCCTGTTGGGTACGGAGATCGACCCGGAGGGGGCCTACGAGATTGCCTCCCGGAGCCGGGGCACGCCTCGGCTTGCCAACCGTATGCTCCGGCGGGTTCGGGATTTTGCCATTGTTTACAATGACGGGGTGATTACCCGGGAAGCAGCAGACCACGCACTGAACCGGCTGGAGGTGGATCATCTGGGGCTGGATGAAACAGACCGGCGGATGCTCCGCTCTATTATTACAAATTACGGTGGCGGCCCGGTGGGACTTGAAACCCTGGCGGCCACCATCGGGGAAGAGGCAGTAACTCTGGAGGATGTGTATGAGCCGTATTTGATGCAGATCGGATTCTTGACCCGTACCCCCAGAGGACGCTGCGTTACACAGTTGGCCTATGACCACCTGGGAATCTCCCATGAAACTGAGGATGGACAAATGCGTATTGAATGAAAGGATGGACATTATGGGAAAACTATTTGGAACAGACGGGATTCGTGGCATTGCCAATGAGCAGCTGGATGCGCCTCTGGCGTACCGGATCGGTCAGGCAGCCGCCATTGTGCTGGGCGAAAACGCCCAGGAAAAGCCCATGGTCGTCATTGGCAAGGACACCAGAATCTCTTCGGATATGCTGGAGGGTGCCATTACTGCCGGTCTCTGTGCCTGCGGCGCAGATGTTCATACCCTGGGTGTGATATCCACTCCTGCGGTGGCACTGACTACCCTGATGAGTAAGGCATCTGCCGGCGTTGTGATTTCCGCATCCCACAATCCCTATGAGTATAACGGTATTAAATTCTTTGGCCCTGACGGCAGCAAGCTGCCCGATGAGGTGGAGCAGCAGATCGAGGCTCTGATCCTCAGCGAAGAGCCTCTGCCCCTGAAAAAGGGGGGAGAGATCGGTGTGACCTACAACGACCGCCACTCCGCAGATCTCTACATCCGGTACCTGACCAAGTCTCTGAAGGGAGAGCCCCACGATCTTCGGGTGCTGGTGGACTGCGCCAACGGTGCTGCATCTACCACGGCACAGCGGCTGTTTAACCGCTATGACATGGATGTGACCTATATCAATGATAAGCCCAACGGGGTGAACATCAACACCGACTGCGGCTCTACCCACCTGGATACCTTGGGAGAACTGGTGAAAAAAGGATGCTACGATGTGGGTATTGCCTTTGACGGCGATGCAGACCGCTGCCTGGCTGTGGACGAAAACGGCAATGAGATCGACGGCGACAAGATTATGGCCATTATTGCAAATGCAATGATGGAGGTGGGAGATCTGAAAAACAGTGGCTTTGTTGCCACGGTTATGAGCAATATGGGCCTTCACAAATATGCCCAGGCTCGGGGCTATAAGGTGCTCTGCGCCAATGTGGGCGACCGGAATGTACGGGAGCTGATGGTAAAAGAGGACATGGTTCTGGGCGGCGAGCAGTCCGGTCATATTATCTTCCTGAATCACATGCCCACCGGTGACGGCCAGCTGACGGCACTCCATTTCCTCAGCATTATCAGCAAGTACGGTGCCCCCGTGTCTTCGCTGATGGCCCAGATCAAGCGGTATCCCCAGGTGCTTATCAATGTACCCGGCCCCCACAGCAGCGTGGAGAAGGCAAAGCTGATTGACAGTGATCTTGTGCAGAAGGCTATTCGGGAGAAGGAACAGGAGCTTGATGGCAATGGCCGGATCCTGGTTCGCCCCTCCGGTACGGAGGCACTGCTCCGGGTCATGGTAGAGGCTTCTGAAGAGGAGACCGCCGCCCGGATTGCGCAGGAACTGGCGGCTATCATTGAAAATTCACAAAAATAACACAAATGTTAAAATAATTTTTAGAAACTATTGACATTCTCCGGAATTGTGATATAATTCAGATTAGTTTGAAGCAGTTTACCTGCATGGCTCAGATCGACCCCGTTGTTTTCCATAGTTCGGCCCGTCTCTTTTCTTTCTTTGAACAGGCGATTTGTTTGAGTTTTGGAATCTATGCTTGGTGTTCTGAATCACATTCAGCGAGTACGGCCACAGGCCGCTTGCATATACTATCCCTTGACGATTATGGGATCTCCTGAGTCGC